>WAQW01000046.1 GCA_015520045.1 Thermoplasmata archaeon
GGGACAAAAATCTCATCTGTTATAGGCACAGACAGAGGCGAAATAATCAAAACCGTCAGGAGAAGAACAGTCAAACATCTCGGGAGAGAACATCTCGTCCGGCAGCTGATCGATCTCGGGGAGGAGGTTAAGAAACGCGCGAATGTGAGTTCCGTAGATCGAATTGGAATAGTTTTCGCTGGTCTTGTGGATGGTACGAAGGGAATAATAAAGACATCACCCAACATCCTTGGGCTCAGGGAGTTTAATGTTAAAACACCCCTTGAGGATCATTTTCGGGTTAATGTCACGCTGGAGAATGATGCCACAGGCGCTACGATAGCTGAGAGATTATTCGGCCGTGGAAAGGATACGGATAATTTTGTGTATCTCACTCTCAGCACAGGGATAGGCGGTGGAGCATTTGTTAATGGGAGGCTGCTGAAAGGATCTCATGGCCTCGCGGGAGAGTTTGGGCACATGGTAATCATGTCCAACGGTCCTATCTGTTCCTGTGGGAGAAAAGGCTGTCTTGAGGCGGTTGCTGGCGGGAATAGTATTGCAAGGAGGGTCTCTGAAAGCGTTACAGCCCTGCGCGGTTCCGATATATTGTCTCACATCGATCCCGATAAGATATCGGCAAAAGTTGTGTTTGATGCCATGCGCAAGGGAGATATGCTTTCACGCTTGGTAATAGAGGAAACGATCTACTACCTTGCTGTGGGAATAGTGAACATTGCTAGCATTCTCGATCCGGACGTTGTTATCATAGGTGGCGGAATAAGTAACGCTGGAAATGCCCTGTTCAGGCCACTCAGAGATGCCATAAGGGAAGAATTCAAGGGAATGAGAAGGCCCTTGAGGGTTGTCAGGGGACTGAGGCGAGGAGCAGATCTTGCCTCAATTTCTGTACCGATATTCTACGAGAATAATCATTTGCCATAATCCTGAAGGATTTCATCTCTCTTTTTCTGATGCACCTTTAAACCAGATATCCGGGCCAGTTGCCATGTTATCTCATTCTAATTCATTCCAGAGTTAAGAAATAACGCGAGTTGCCGCAGATTAAATGCACTTCATCAGGAGATAGAGTACCGAATTTTGTTAAATTTAGCAGTATAAGGAAAAATAGGCAAGGGGAGCATAAAAAACGGAAGCATTTAATGTTAAAGTGAAACTCACTCGGATGAGGTTCCTTTCCTTTCTTTGGGATGATCCACCAACAATTTTAGACCATCACGCCCGATTATTATCATCTTGTCACCTGATTTTGCCTGTTTGTCTCCAACGACTCTGGCTTTCCATTGCTGCCCTTCATATGAAACCCAGCCAGTGGGTTTCAGTTCCGTTTTGCAGGTCACTTCCTTACCAATCATACCCTCGGTGCCGGTCTGAACTCTTTTAATGAGGGAAGAGAAGATATATTTCAGATAGTAGGCAACGAAAAGTGCTATCCCAATCGATACGAGAATAAGGATGATATTTTCAGTATTGAGAGGAGAAGCCGGGTTGTAGGTGTTTGATGATATATAATCCGGAGTCATCAAGAAGGCTCCGAGCAGACCAACGCCTACGCCCGATACAAGCGCTACGCCATGGGCCGTTTTAAGCTCCAGAATGATCAGGAAAACCCCTATCAGGAGTAAAATCAGCCCAATCAGAGAGGCGCTGACAATCTCAAGACCGATGAAACCAAGAAGTATGAGAACAACCCCGGAAACAGAGAGCACTATTGTTGCGTGTGAAAAATCAACAATGATTGCTATAACACCAAGGAGGATAAGTATTCCATCAACTATAGTGTTGCTCAGGAAACTCAGGAATTGATCGTAGATGGAGGGTGTGACCTTAAACTGTGCGAATCCTGCCAGGTGAACAATGGAGATAAAATCACTCAGATTTGATGCGATTCCATTGATGAGCCCTATTCTGAGTGCAGTAGAATAACTGTAGGCTGTGTTGTTCTTGACCATGATTACCGCTGCGGTGGAATTGTGTCCGTTTTTGATCGCAAGTGCTTCCATGTACTTTTCCATGGCATTTTGAACGTGGTTCTGTTCCACTGCATTTCCTCCCACGATAAAGGGGGTTGAAGGGCCAATGAAGGAACCAGGGCCCATGTATATCTTGTTGGAAGCAATCGCGATGTAAGAACCGGCTGAGGCTCCCCAACCATCGGGATCTATGTACGTGTAGACGGGAACACCTTTGCTCTGGACTTTCTGAATGTCTGAAACGATCTTTTGCATATCTGACAGTATTCCACCCGGTGTGTTCATGTTTATAACGATCGCTCTGACATTCGTGCTGGAAACCCCTTCCAGAGCTGATGCGAACATCTGTGATGTTCCGGGATCAATTTCCTGCTTAAGGTTTATGATAACAACGGATTTGTTATGAGCCGGTCCGGAAGCCTGTGAGGAGAGAGAAAAAAGCAAAAGGATGATCAGAAGGGAGATCACCATAAACACTCCTCTGTGACCATCTGGTTTGGTTTCCATGGGTATAAAACGGATTGAAATTTATTAATCTATCCCTCGTCAGTGGTAAATGGAGATCTCAGCTTACCCATATTTTATGGGCGCGATACGATGAGAATGAGTGCTTTACCTGGTGGGATCATAACGATAGCGGTCATAAGAAATTCATTCTCTCTTTCCATGCATAAAGTTTCGTTTATCGGTGTGAAGGCTCTTCGTGCAATGGGAGGGTACTGGTAGTCCAAAATTCTCGATTGCAGAAAAAAGCGATGGTTTTGCAATGTCACATGGCGATGCAGCTCTACAGGAAATAAATTATAAAACCCTGTACTATGGGCTCCCATGGAGCGCAATTATATTTCCGGCATTGATCCGAAAACTGGATCCCAGATCACGCTTGCCGGCTGGGTGCAAGATATCCGAGTCTTGAAAAATGTGTCTTTCATTGTTCTTAGAGACCATACAGGCATTGCGCAGATAACCCTGAAAAGGGAGAATCTCAGTGATTATGATGAGATTATCAATATCAGCAGAGAAAGTGTTATTACAGTCACCGGTTCGGCCGTGAAAAATTCAATCAGCAGAACAGGTCCTGAAATCATCGCCCGGGATGTCAGAGTGCTTAACAGAGCAGAGTCTCCATTACCGCTGGGGGTTACCGATCCCGTCAATTCAGATATCGATACCCGCTTAAACAGTCGCTTTCTAGATCTGAGGAAGCGGGAGAATTCTATCATTTTTGAGTTCGAGAGCTCCATTCTGTGGGGAATCAGAAGATTTTTGAGAAGTGAGCGCTTCGTTGAGGTGCACACCCCGAAAGTGGTGGCTTCAGCAACGGAGGGTGGAGCTGATCTTTTTGGTGTGAAATATTTTGAAAAAAATGCGTATCTTAACCAGTCACCTCAGCTTTATAAAGAAATTCTGATCTCTTCAGGTTTCGAACGTGTGTTTGAGGTTGGTCCTGCATTCAGGGCCGAAAAGCACAACACACCGAGACATCTTAACGAGTTCACTTCCATAGACATTGAGATGGCTTTTTCAGATCATAATGATGCAATGGCAATGCTAGAGAATTCCATCAGGTCTGGAGTGGAAGAAGTTCTGGATGATATGGAGGATCACCTTAAAGCCATGGGATATGAATTGAAGATTCCAAAGACTCCATTCCCGAGGATAGGATGGATGGAATGCTATGATCTGCTGAATTCTGAAGGTAAAGCCCCAGAACCGGGATCAGATTTTTCCCCGGAGCAGCTCAGGATCATAGGCGATCGTTATGATGGATTCTTCTTCATCACCGGGTGGCCTGAATATTTGAGGCCATTTTACACGATGCCCGATCCTGAAAATGAGGGCTTTACAAACTCGTTCGATCTCCAGCTCAAGGAGATAGAAGTTACCTCTGGCGCTCAACGTGTTCATCAACCAGATTTGCTTGAAAAGAGGTTCAGGGATAAAGGATTGAAACCGGAAGACTTCGATTTTTACTTGAATGCATTCAGGTATGGAATGCCACCCCACGCTGGATGGGGGCTCGGGCTTGAAAGGCTAACCATGATACTTCTCGGATTGAACAATATCAGGGAAGCCACATTATTTCCGAGGGACAGAACCAGGCTTTCTCCTTGAACTCTTTTCTTTTTCCTCAGTTTCTTCTTCAAAAGCTATCTTTTCCATTTCTTCATAGGATCCAAGATCCTCAAGCTCTTCCTTTCTGAATTTGACTTTCGCCATATCAGATCAAGAATTTATTTGAAATAAGCTATATGAACATTTCGTTGCATTTGGTGATTAAATGTTCACCATGTATGAAAATGCCCTGATTTATTTTTTAGCCTATGGAAACAGATATGATTTGAAGGGTACAGATAAATATCGTTCCGTTCAATAATATAAGAGGATTGCCACATCTCTGAAAAAAGGCATGATCACATGAGGATCCGATCATCGAAGCAACGGGAATGCGAACATGAATCACGAGGTTCTTTTGGCCATTGTTGATGTTATGCCTGCAGTTCAAAAGTGATCTTTGCTATTGTATGGGACATTACAGTCACCGGTTCTTTTTGTAGTCTGTGGGTAATCAGCCATTTTAGATATACTCCGGGAACAGTTATGCAACCTTCTCCATGGAATTCTATGCCTTTACGGGGAGTTCTAGGATGGCGCATAAACTGGAACAGGTTGCCCGCTCCTTCTATGCTTATGGGATAAAATAGGACAATAGTGTGTTGAATATGTGCTGTTGTTTAAATTCCTGCCTTGTTTAATGGGTGGAGGAGAAGAGGCGTTTGTTTTGTAGTATCCTATCTTTCCTGCGTATTACACAATAAGAGAGGAAGATATTATATGGTAAATATTTAAATATGTAAACGTTCTTGAGACAGCATGAATAGGAAGCGGATAATCATTGCCACTATGGGTGATTTTAACAGATACTCAGGCGTTAATTACAAGTTTGATGATTCCATTGAACCCATAGAGGAGAAAGAATTTCACTCCAAATATGGGCCAGCAGCTCTCGCAAAAGCAATAGGGGCCAGAAAGATTATTGTTCTGCTTCCGCTGAGCCTTCTGCCAGTGGCACATGCTGTGAGCAGTGATGGGGGGTTTGACATCGAATGCTTGAAACGTGATGCGTTGAACTTCATCGAAGGAGAATTCTCAGGATATAAATCGAAACCAGATATTGATCTGCGCATCGTGGTGAATAATGGAGAGTTTATCGTGGATGATAGCAGGCGCCTAAGGATAGATGCCCCTTCAGGATCAGTTCATATATCCTCTTATTTAGGAATCATAGATGCTCTTTCTGGTGAATCCGAGGCAGATCTGTACGTTGATACTACACATTCTATTAATAGTGTTCTCATAGAGGCGATCGATGCTGTTGAGCTATCTGCCAGAACTCTTGTAATTTCTGGGGATAAAAAATTCAAGCTGAAATACGTATCATCTGAACCATATTACAAAGGGGCAGCTGAGCTAAGGTATCTGGAATTTAAAAGGGAATCACTTTTAAACAATGAGAAGAAGACCGCAAGTTCTCTGAGTTACATATTCAGCCTTGTCGATTCTATAATAGATGAGAATGACTTAAAAAGGTTACTCAAACTCATGGATTTTAATGGGGGAATAGATAAAACGTTACTGCAGTCGTTCGATCTTTTCAGGAAGGGTGAAATCTTTCTCACGGGTATTTTCCACAGTTTTTATGAAGATATACACAGAAAAATAACATCATTTTTAAAGAATAAATTTCTAAATTATGAGAAATTTTTGAAAAGACGTGAAGGTAATCTATTTATCATTGGGATGCACTTTAATAAAAATATTCCCTCAGGCAAATTCTGGATTATATCCGCTGTTCTTTCATACCTATCTGTTTTATCTTCCCCAGAGCTTTCCTTTGGTGAAGTGATATCCTTAGAGGAACTGAAACATAGGATCGAACAGATCCATCTACCCGATTTTCAGGTGCTCTTTCTTAAAAATGAAATTAAGAAAATTCGTGAAGCTGTTGAGGATGAATATAGCAACACAAGCAATAAAAAAACCTGGAATGTTCTCTCCCAAATAATCTCAACGCAGAAACCTGAATCCAATGAGAATCACGTTATTTCGCCTTGTGGTTTTGATCAGAGGAATATGCGCGCTCATGGAGGATTGGAGAGGAATATCACCTGGTTGAGGATAGATGAACATGGTGATATACTCATATCTTATGGTAATTGCCTACCTATCCTTGCCAGAGATTTACTCAAATTTGATGATGACACCCTCAGGGAATATCATTTCGTTTGATTTAACCGCCTATTCTGCGCGTTTGAATGAAAAACAGTAAGTTTCTCCACTCTAATGTTTGTCTAATCCATTATTGACTCAAATCCCTGCTCTCAGGTGCTCCTATCGGTATTTCTGTATGATCTCACCACATCCTTGTGTACGTGAATGATCCTTCAAGCCAAATGTCGTTCGGTGTCGTGGATATACTATCGTTCAAGCGGTTTGAGCATGTAGAGTGACTTATACAGGAAGGAGAGTCAAGGGAGGGGGAGTTTTTAATCTCCCCCTGAATTCAGAGGTGATTGTATGGTAGGCAAGGGCACATACAGGACAAAAGAAGAAAATTCTAGGATTATGCATTGAGGTCCTATCCAACACTGCAACATTGGCGGAGATCTGCAGGAAATACAATGTTGCATCATTCTGCTTTCCACAATAGAGGGATCAGTTCATAAATGGAGGAACAACTGCACTTGATCCTTAAAATGAAAAGATGGGAATAATAGACCCCATGCGAGGCTATAATTACATCACCGCAATATTTCCGGTAAGTGTACTTA
>WAQW01000047.1 GCA_015520045.1 Thermoplasmata archaeon
ATCCTGTCATGAGGAGATTTCTCAGATTTGTTAGAAGGAATAAGACGGAAATATTCAGGTATCTCGATGATCCCATTGTGAATAAAACTAACAATGTTGCAGAGCATCATTTCTCCGTTAGATCTGAACTTCTGAAGAGAAGATTCAAAACCCGTGAAGGCTTCCTGAAAACATCATACTGGTATCACCAGCTATCAACGAAAATTTGACAAGCTCCATTTCGTAGGCTCGTTAGGGGCCGAAATGATGAGAGTCCGCAAAAAGTAGCCGGTAACCATTAATAACGTTCAGATGATTAGCAGGAGATGAAAACGAACAGAAGCCTGGTATCAGTTGAAGATCTATCGACGGAGGAATTGATGGATCTTTTCAAGCTTTCAACAGATATGGATCGAGACTTGAGATCCGGAAAGAGATTAACTGAAATGCAAGGTAAAATAATGGCTACCCTTTTTTATGAACCAAGCACGCGTACTCGGCTCTCCTTTGAGAGTGCAATGCGTCGCCTCGGCGGTTCTGTGATTTCCGTCGCTGATCCGAGGAGCTCTTCGGCAGCCAAAGGGGAGTCGTTGGCAGACTCTATTCGTGTGGTGTCATCATACAGTGATCTGATAATTATACGTCATCCGCTTGAGGGAGCTGCTAAACTGGCTTCCAGATTTTCAAGTGTTCCGGTAATTAACGCAGGAGACGGATCCGGCCAGCATCCAACCCAGACGCTTCTTGATCTGTACACCATCCATCGTGAGTTCGGACGCATCGATGATCTAACCATAACGGTCCTTGGCGATCTAAAATATGGAAGAACCACACATTCCCTGCTCCTTGCGCTTGCAAGATTTGAAGTGAGGGTGAATTTAGTATCTCCACCAATTCTCAAGGTACCGTCGCATATACTTGATCGGGTGAAGTCTTCCTTGCAAATGGTGGAAACAGACTCTCTCGAAAGCGTAATTGAGGATACAGACGTTCTTTACGTTACGCGGATTCAGAAGGAGAGATTTGCCGATATGAATGAATACAGGAGCGTCATAGGTTCGTATTCTGTGGTTCGTGAAACCGTTGACCTCATGAAGCAACAATCCATCATACTTCACCCATTGCCAAGAGTTGACGAGATCGATGAGAATGTGGATAATGATAAGCGAGCGCGATATTTCGAGCAGGCTGCTTACGGAGTGCCTGTAAGGATGGCACTTATACACAAGATTTTGGAGTGATTATAATGAGTTCAGGTGAGGAGAAGCTGCTTAAGATTTCAAAAATCAAGGAAGGAACGGTAATAGATCACATACCAGCGGGTAAGGCATTAAAGGTGCTGTCCGTTCTGAGGATAGACAGGGGTTGTAATCACACGGTAAGCATAGGTATAAATATAAAAAGCAAAAAACTAAACCACAAAGATGTGGTCAAGATAGAATCACGTTTCCTGGAAAAAAATGAACTTGATAAGATATCCCTGGTAGCACCTGATGCAACAATAAGTATCATCAGGGACTATGAAATATATGAAAAATTCCGGGTTGAGCTTCCTGATTCAGTAGTTGGAATTATTAATTGCAACAACCAGAATTGTATAACAAATTCGGGAGAACCGGTTCCCCCGGAATTTAAAGTGAAATCGAAAAAACCATTGGTTCTAACCTGCGTGTACTGTGAACGAAATATGGGGGAGGGAGAAGTACATTCTCTCCTCTAATTATGGATTATTCCACTTCTCTCTTTTAAAATCCCTAACCTATCTGTAATCCTTAGGTTGTAGAGATAGATATCCATACCTATTTTTTCGTTTATTTTGTCAAGAAGCTCGGCTGCATTGATAGTTTCTGCCATTTTCTTTTTGTCAAGAACCTCATCGTTGTCATACACATATGGAACGCTGTCTTCTCTTGATAGTTTGATTATACCACGTTGAGCTATGGATCTCTTATCCTTTTCCAGGCGTGAAGGTTTAATGACCACGTTCAAATGAGGGATTCTCCTCTTACGAAGCATTTCCGAGAACTCTATATGAAGAGGCTGTGCGAAAGATCCTCCAAATCCTGATACCAGTATGAAATAGGATGATTTTTCGATGTTGGCTAAAATTTCGTTTGCTACCAACTTTGGAGATATGGTGAACTTATCATAGCTTACTGTTATGTTGTTTATCTTGTAAAAGACGCTCTCAACGGCCACACCATTTCGTGAATAGTTGTTAACGCTTATGGAGTTCTCCTCAAGATCAACCTCAAGGAAGGTTGATCTTCTTGATATTCCCCTGCTCTTTTTTTTCGTTTGGGTCATTCTTACAACGCCTGTCTCCAAGTTAATGGTATGGAATTTAGTATTGTTCCCTTCCATGGGTAGCATTCTCTTTATGATCCGGCTACCAGCTTTACCGAAGGCTATGATCGTACTATCATTGTGATCCTCAAAGTACTGACGGACGACGTTCTTCGTCAGCTCTTTTATCTCCTGCTTACTTATCACAGATCCGTACTCTTCCTTTTCGCTACTTAAAACCACCAACCTATTCACCTCACAAATTTCTTCTCCTTTCAATTCGCCCATCACCGATCAACTCATTACCCTCCGAGAATTCTCTCAAGATCTCGCGTTTTTCCTTCTCAATTTCGAACCGCTTCTTTATCAAGGCTAAAAGTTCCCTATTGCTGTCGAGGTCATTGAGTATGATTGAAATCGATTCGGAAACACTATTGAAGATGCCTTTTTCCACAGCTGCAGATAGCAGATTGTTAATTGATCTAGGTATTTTGATGCAAACAGTATCACTTAAATGTACAAGATGTCTGTTAGAATTGGAAACAAAATCAGATGCGAGCTTCCTGAAGAACTCAGATCTACTACCATACCTATGGTTCCTTTCAAGAAACTCGTCGATGGAATCGAGATCCTCACGTGATATTCTTATTGTGATCTTTTCAGTTCGTTCCATTTTAACAATAACATAATGTTAATTGTTGTATATAAACATATCGCTATAGCAGACATATTTTCTGCGAGTATGTCATTTGTCATTTATTATCGATTGGATAGTGAAACAGTATTTTAGACCGTTTGCGATTAATTATCTTACTGTGTCTTACGCGAGAGCTGACATCTTTTTTTGACATAATCACTACATGGTTCAAAATTACGACAAACCACTCCCTTTTGTTCGCAAGTTACATAGACGTTTATGATCCAGGGTCGCGGATACTGGACATATGTGTACATCTAACCATCCCTCTCATCTCGACAGCTTAATGATTTTAGCTACTGAACACACCACCGTAAAATTTGATAATAGTTTCATTCATAGAATGTCAGAATTCTGCTGAACCGAAAGGGACCATGAGTTGCTATGGAACTAAAACTCAAGTAGGGGTTTTTATGAAACTAATTTGTGAAAATGTGAAGAGAAGATCAATATATTTCCGAATGTGATTACATCCATATTGGAACAAACGGAGTGAGACGTCATTCGATACGACCAATCTCACTGGATTCAAAGATGTAGAAGGAAGTTCTTTACACGCCTTTGGTCTCGGTAGAACTACGCAGGAC
>WAQW01000048.1 GCA_015520045.1 Thermoplasmata archaeon
CTGTGATACATTGTCTGTAAAGGACTCCATGACTATCTGGAACTTCTCCTCCACTGAATATTTCCTTACCATGAGAATACCTCCATTAACTGGAATACCGCTTCTGGCATGTTCTTCATGTATCTCTCCCTATATATAATATTAACATTATGATGTTCCAGTTCTGTGATGGCTCGCGTCAGACACGTTGACCATGTTGATACCAACTCAACATGGATCTGCATACTCTCTTGCTAGAAGGCATAGATCAATCGTATGTACGGATACATGCAAAGGGAATGCTAATATTCTGAAAGAGGCAACTTTATGGGCGATAGTGACCTTAGAATTCCCGGTGACTTGAGACGAAGGGTATGTCAGAGCGGTATCGACCTGACAGTTTCAGGAGAACTTAATGAGATATGAACGCATTAGGTTCTTAGAATCTTTCTGATTATCTTCATGGTACCAGATCCATATTGGGCCGCCTTCTTCTGGTTCTCCACAATATCGGGAGGAAGACCGGATAATCTGGCAGCTTCCCTGAGGATCACCTTGTTCCTCTGTCCTGATATACACTCATCACGATTCAGACCCGAGGCAAACTGCAAGACTCTGGGATCAAGATATGGTGTTATGAGTTTTTTCATCACACTCTCAGCGATCCTGACCTCTCTCGGAAGCGTGATGTTCATAAGCTTATCAAGATCTTCCCTGTTGCTTGATCTGCCCTCAAGATATTTATGGTACCCGTAAAACAGCTCATCAGATCCCTGTCCGGTTATGAGCATTCTGTGTCCGGAGGATCTGAGAGCAATATAGAGAACAGACTCATAGCCTAACTCTGTTACATTTATCTCCGGATCAATGGAGCGCAGATCGTCAATGGCCATTCTTACGGTTGATTCGGATATTATCACCCGTGTAACCGGAAAACCAAGAGTTCTCGAGACCTTCTCTGAATTCTGAAAATCCCTGGAGCCTTCAGTACCCACCGTTATGGCGCTGAAACGGTACCCCGACAGGTGCATGAGAAGCGTGCTATCAATGCCACCTGAGAAGGCGAGCGAAGCATCTCCTCTTATAGACGAAACGACCTCCTCAAGAATCTGAAGAAGTTTTCTTGCTTTATAGATCGTCTGCAACTTCCCATGATTGCATTCAGGCATAATAATTACGCCCACTCTCAAAGATGGGGTGATGGTGTGCCGAATTTCGTGTATTAGGATCCAGTACAAACAGTAACTAACAATACTAACTGGACCAAGAACCTTGGGAGAGGCCCATAACAGAATCGAGTGGTTGGATATCAATATCGATTACTTAAATAGACATAAATGGATCAGAGTTTGTGGATTACGTTCCAGATACGTCAGTTATAGCGGATGGTAGACTTACACAATTTCTTGCTAGAAAGAACGATATCAGGATAATACTTCCAGAGGCCGTTTTGGCCGAGATAGAGCATCTTGCCGATGAGGGAAGATCCGTTGGTTTCACCGCCCTTGACGAGCTAAAAAAACTGAGGAGGATGGCAAACGATGGGATCATCATGCTTGATTTCTACGGGAGAAGGCCACACAACTGGAATATACGGGATGATGACCGCGTTCAGCTTGATGACATTGTGAGAAATACCGCACTAGAAAATGACGCCATCCTCCTGACAGGAGATCTCATCCAAAGAGATCTGGCCGAGATCAAGGGGATCCCTGTTGAGTACATTGAGTCTCCAGAGGTGAAACTCAGGAACATTGATGACTTCTTCGTTGAAGATACAATATCCGTCCATCTAAAGGCGGGGATGAAGCCAGTAATAAAGAATGGTACTCCTGGCAATGTTAAGGTCATACGGTTGAAGGAGATAATTTCAGAGAGTGAACTAGAGTCTATTGCGGGGGATATAGTGAGAAGGGGCAAGATAGAAGATAAATCATTCATAGAACTCGATATGTACGGAGCCACGGTGATTCAACTTAAGGATACCCGCATTATCATTACAAGACCTCCTTTTTCCGATTCCCTTGAGATCACTGCCATAAGACCGATAGTCAAGCTCACCCTAAAAGATTACTCTCCACCTGAAAAGCTCAGGGAGAGACTGGAATCTTCCGCTCACGGTATTCTCGTGGCGGGTGCCCCTGGTGCTGGAAAGAGCACGTTCGTTCAGGCACTTGCAGAATTTTACTCTGACAGGGGAAGCATCGTTAAAACTATGGAGAAGCCGAGAGACCTTAATGTTAAGAGGGAGATCACCCAGTACACCGCTCTCGAAGGGTCTATGGAAAAGACTGGTGATATCCTGCTTCTCGTGAGAACAGATTACACCATCTTCGATGAGATGCGCCTCGCAACTGATTTCAGGGTGTTTACGGATCTTCGCCTTGCCGGAGTTGGTATGATTGGAGTGGTACACGCAACAAGACCGATAGATGCCCTTCAGAGATTCATAGGCAAAATTGAGCTTGGTGTTATTCCACAGATCATTGATACCGTCATCTTCATAAAAAATGGGAAAATAGATTCCGTTCTGTCAACAAAATATTCCGTCAAGGTACCAAGTGGGATGAGTCAGGAGGATCTCTCGCGTCCCGTTATTGAAGTTATTGATCTTCTCACTGAAACACCTATATACGAAATATACTCCTTTGGGGAGCAGATTGTGGTTGTGCCTGTTTCTCGTGCAGAAGACAGTGTAACCAAGCTTGCCTCTCAAAAACTGGAGGAAGAGATTTCCAAAAGGCTGGGAGGAGTTTCGGTGAACGTTGAGATTCAGGGCAACTCGAGAGCCGTTGTGGGAATTCCTGAAGATCTTATTCCGAAGCTAATTGGCAGAGGAGGATCAAGAATAAGCGACCTCGAGGAGATGTTTGGCCTGAAGATAAGCGTCGAGCCTATCGCCGGGAATGCGGGCAAACGATATAAAGCACCCATCGACGTGAAAAATAAAATACTCTACATTAACGTTGGAGTACCAAACAGGGATGTTAAAATCTACGTAAACAATATTCTTGTACTCCAGGCAAGAACCTCCGCCAGGGGACAGGTGAGACTGAGGATCTCGACTGATACTGGCTCAGCCATCTATTCCGCTTACAGAAGTGGAAAGAACATCGAGTACTCTGTTGGAGATTAGGAGTTGGCCATCAATGAAGTGCAGCAAATGTCAGAGAGAAGCGGTTTATGAGTCACGCTACTCAGGTACCTTTCTATGCAAGGAGCATTTCTTTGAGAGTGTTGAAAGGCGAGTTAAATCGGAGATTAGGAAGCAGATTCATTTCCAGGGGAGAACAACGATTGCCGTGGCTTTGTCCGGTGGAAAGGACAGCTCCGTTATGCTGTATCTGCTCCATAAAATACTCTCTCCGAGAAAAAATACAACTCTCATTGCTGTAACGGTTGATGAGGGAATTGATGGCTACCGGGAACATGGCCTTTCGAGCGGGGAGAGGTTGTGTGAGATGCTTGGAATAGAACGCAGGACTATCTCTATGGCTGATACTTACGGTGTTACCCTGGATTCAATAGTTAATGCTGATAGAGAGACGATCCCCTGCAGCTACTGTGGTCCCATAAGGCGTCATCTCCTCAACCGCATTGCACTTGAGGTGAATGCTGATTATCTTGCGGTTGGTACTAATCTTGATGATTATTCCCAGGCGACACTGATGAACGTGGTCAAGGGCGATTTCGACAGAATGGCCAGAATGGCTCCTCACACCTCAGAGAGAAAAGGGCTCATCAGGAGAGTGCTTCCTCTTATCAAGATCCCTGAAAAGGAAGTTTTGCTTTATGCCTTGCTCGCGAGGATCCCATATGATTCAAGCTGGTGTCCCTATTTCAGGATGGCGCAGAGAAATACCTTCAGGGAAATAATAGAAACTCTTGAAACGGCCTTTCCGGGTTCCCGCTTTGCCATTCTCTCTTTTGCAGAGAAAGTGAAAGCACTCTCATCAGCACAAACGAAGGGAGGGAACGAAGAAATTCAGCACTGCGCAATCTGCGGTGAGGTATCAAAATCTGATATTTGCCCCAGCTGTAGGAAGATGTTGAGGGCCGGGATTCAGATCCAAAACGGTACGAAATATTTATTATAATTTCTAACATTCGCTGCCGTTAGGGGTTGTAGCTTAGCATGGTTTGAGCACCCGGCTGATAACCGGGAGGTCGCCGGTTCAAATCCGGTCAGCCCCATCGTATCCTAGGGGATTATATATAACAACAAAAAACGTGCCGCTATTTACTTCTCAATTCTTCAACCCTAAGATATAACTTAGGAACAAACATTTTTATATACAGGGTTTAGAAGTTTTGGTAAAAATGAGAATCGGCATACTAATATTGGGTGCTGTTTTTTTGATCGCTGGGGGAATTTTAGGTGCTGTTGGGGTTAACGATATATCGACTATACATTCATACGGAGTACTAGGAACTCTGTCATCAAATTATCAATCTGAGATGGCTAATGCTCAAATGTTCGAAATGATTGGAATTGTCATTGCAATCATTGGAATAGTTCTAATAATCGTAGGAGCAGTTGGCAAAAACAAGGGAGTCGGAACTTTACAACGAGTCCTTAAAGACCTTGAATGAGAGATTAGTCAACGGAGAGATAACCGAAAAAGAGTATAAAAAAATGAAGAAAAGACTTGCAAAATAACCCAGAATTTGGAGGGGACTCTTCAAGTTTATATGAAGACTTCTCTCTGGATACCTTTTAATTCAACTAGACTCCAAACTTTCAATTTTTCAAATTCACGTTGTTAAAACAATCGTGTAGTACAGTTCCGATCTTTGACTTATAACGTAGCGTCCTCTATGAAAAAGTTGATCCGACATGACTCCAATCTTTTGATTCTTAATGAGCTTTATGGTATCCCTTACGTTCATTTTTCTGATAGGATGCAGGGATCTTGCGTGCTTTTCCTCCATTTTCTTCTCTGCAAGAAGATCTATTTCATCATAAAATGCAACACCTCTGGATAGTATTGTTTCACATTGTTAAAGCAAGGTTCCTTGCTATTGCAACGACTACCCTATTCTTTCCAAGCCTCCTTACAAACCTCAGATATTTCATCTTCATCCTCTTTGAATATTTGATCACCATGTGTGGTGCGATCACTGGGATGAATCTGAGCATGGAAGGAACATGCTTTGTTATGCGAACTCTGATCTCTTGATCCTGATTGTTTCTGTTTCGGTACCAGGCCCTCATGTGATGAAAGTTTCTCCTTTGTGTTGAATCTTGATATATCATCAATCTCAGACATTATGGCTGCTGCAGAGTATACATTAATTCCAGGAATGGTTAACAGAAGTTTCACCTCCCTGTTATTGAATGATATTCTTGCAATCTCGTCTTCAACCATCTATTTCCTCCTGTTAAGATGTCATGAAAAAAGTTCTTTTGACCACGTTAACATGGTGATGGTTGCAAGAGAGTCGGAGAGGTGGTCGATCCTTTTCCTGACCCGAGAGGTCGCCAATGAGATTGACCACCCTTCGCCTCTTCATGGTAGAATGAAACAAGGGTGAATAGAAGAATGTCGAGAATTCTCCGGCTTTAAACTCTCGCACACCACATAGGAGGTGGTTGGGATCTATATCGGTTTGAGACTGTGTGAAAATTCCTGTATTCCGTATTATAGCTTCATGAAGGGATAGATTTATTCATGAAGCGTCAATATACTGGGTGATGAGTGGATCGTATATTTCAGGTACAGGCAGGAGACAGCTCCTGTTGCTTCCGGACATGATTGAGAACTATATTGCAGAGGATAACTCTGCAAGATTCATAGATGCATTTGTTGACAGCATTGGTCTCAAAGAGATGGGTTTCAGGCATTCCTCCCCCGTGGAAGGTCCGGGAAGGCCCTCATACGATCCGCGTGATCTGATGAAACTATATATCTGGGGCTATTACAATGCAATACGATCCTCAAGGAAGGTTGAGGGAGAATGTTATCGCAACCCTGAGGTTATGTTGCACATATGAAGGTTACATCCGGATTTCAAAACAATATCTGGTTTCAGGAAGGATAACATAGATCACACCAAACAGTTTTCCCTCCATTCAACGAACAGTGCATGGGCAATGGTCTTTTCCCCTGAAGGCAATAGCCATAGAGGGAACAGAGATCAAAGCATGGGATTCAAGAAGCAGGAACTATAAGAGGAACACGGTTAAAAAGCAACTTGCTGAGATGGACAAAAAGATCAGTGAATACCTGAAAGAGATGGATGAGAATGATGATAAGGAAAAGATTGAATCCATGAGGAAGAGGATGAAAAAGCTGAGGGAGATTAAAAAATCCATGGA
>WAQW01000049.1 GCA_015520045.1 Thermoplasmata archaeon
AGCGCAGGATTCTCAATATGATCTTTGAGTTCACAATATCTGTGGAACGTTCTGTCTATACCAATCCCGAACCCATCAACCTTCCACTGAGAATCAATGGGGATGTGTCCAGCCTTTTGTGCGTTGTTGGGTTGATGATATCATCTCCCGGCGTTGAGATTTACAGCATTAAGGATCTTCCTGCCTGCGTGGAAAATAGCATCCTCTCCCGCGGTGGTCATATCGTGAAGGGAACTCCTGATCTTGCCGATCTGAGGGTGTGTATCCGGAAAAAATGCGACATATGTGATGTGAGAATCTCAGGAGATGGCACACTGAAAATTCTCAGTCAGGTGCTTTTTCTGGGGAATTATAAGGTGGTGGAGGTGCTGAGCTGATGAGAATTCTGGTTGTTGGATCGGAGGGTCAGATGGGCCGCACCATCAGAAAACTGCTGATAGATGCCGGCCACCAGGTATTCTCATATGACCGGAGAGGCGAAATCTTGATTCCTCAGGAGTACCAACGCTCTCTTGATACTGTTTTTCTCTGCACACCTCTTAATCAGACCCTGCAGTATCTGAAAAAATACGCGAATCGCTTCACGCTAATAGAGATGAGTTCTGTGAAACACCCCTTGCTGCCGTATAGAAAAAGGATGATTAGCATCCATCCGTTCTTCGGCCCTAATTCTGTGCATGATGATAAAAGCATTGCATTCATTGATGATATTTCTCGTGATGGTGCTCTGGACCTCCTGAGCGTCCTTCTACCTCAGTGCAGATTTATCTCCATGAATGCGGAGGAACATGACGATGCCATGGTGGATTCACTGGTTTTTCCATACCTCCTGTCGGAAATAGCCAGGATTCTGATCAGCAAAAGAACACCACTCACGAATTCAGGAAGGAGACTGGTTGATTTTGCCAGAATGAATAAAGATATGAACCCAGAGGTTGTGAGGGAGATAATTTCA
Organism: Thermoplasmata archaeon; assembly: GCA_015520045.1. GTDB lineage: Archaea > Thermoplasmatota > Thermoplasmata > Thermoplasmatales > Thermoplasmataceae > WAQW01. Next base: position 956 of record WAQW01000049.1, read on the forward strand.
ACCAATCCTGGTACCGGGCTTGCTCTCAAAAAACTCAGCACCATAGTGATGGCTCTCGAGAAGAAGTATCTGCCCCCATAAGGGTGGCAGAGATAAACTCTCCGACTATGTGCGATCACGTTGCATGTTTAACCCACTTTTGTAGCATGATTCCCGCTGCAGGATAAGGTGAATTCCAATGAGTGTACTCCTGCATCAGGATGAGGGAGGATTACACTACCCCTCCGCTTCAATTGACAATGGGTCTGATGGTCATCTTCCGCGGTGGGCCATTCCTGGCCGCATAGAGTGAAAGTTGTGTAAATATCCACATGACAGGAAGCATCAGAGCCCAGCTTATGAGGGTATAATTAACCTGGCTTTCCAGACTGAAGAATGGCCATATCCTGTGCTGCAACGTAACAAGAAGATAGAAGAGAACTAGAGCGAAGATCCCATAAATTGTGGATATGTACTCGTTGAGAACATCTCTCCACCTTGTATCGTAGGAAATATATACGGTGCCATAGAGCAACCCGGATGCAAACATTGTGAGATTCATAAGCACGAAGAAGCCGGGATCTCTCAGAGCTAGAATAGCTACACCGGGATAATACCAGACAAAAGCAATGGTTGTTGCAATAGCTATAATGGCCACCCTTCCACGTAATTTTCTCAATGACATCTCAAATATGGACGAGAGCGCGAGCATGAATGCGTAGCCGTTTAGGATCATCACCATTCCCGACATAAAGAAGAAAAGTGCGTTCGTTATGAGATGGAGATAGACCACAAGTACCGTAAATATAGGTGATCCTATGAACAGCAGCGCTGAAAGTAGAAGGGTGATTGTTTTACGTTTGTTGTAAAAGCTTCTTTCCAGGAACCTTACCTTCAGCCCTCTTGTATATCTCCTCGTTACGAGGAAATAGGTTCCGAGCAGAAGGAGCACACTTAAAAGCAAGAGTGGTAGAATGATGTAGTTCAATAGGAGGATTGTTAACGCAGGAAGAAATGATATGTAGCTTTCACACTGACAGCTGAAAACTCCGGTGAGGCCATAGGCAATTGTGATGAGTTTGCTTCCGCTTCCACTCCTCCTGGTGAGATATCTTATGATCTGGGCGTAGTTCTCTGCTATGATTATAGAGAGTGCAGAAAAGATGGCAAAAGACTGCAGGCTTAACAGCACATAGAAGTGCGTTGAAAAAATCACGATGCCGTACTGTGTTAATGGAGGCGTGTATTTTCCCAGTGCTATAAAGACCGCTTCAGTGCTGTCAAAGATTAGCCCCATCCCAGGACGGTTGAATGATACAATTAGCTGATTGCCAACGTACAGGATAATGAGAAGTGCTACTATCAGGACTAAAATCCTCACCAGCCTCATCTCAATCTCTCTTGATATAATAGCCACACTGAGTATCTCAGCGGAAATCGATAATATCAGCGGAACCGTGAATGGGCTTAATGTTGGCATAAAAGATAGATCATTAAACGAACTTATCAGAAGCAGCATTGTTAACGTAAAACTCACTAAAAGGGAGAAGTAGAATGAAATAAGCCTTGTGCTTGATCGGAGGTATAGTATCGCCTGAAGAGCTATGAGTGAAATAATTATGGAGACAAAGGCTATTGCAACCCCCTTGACGAAGGTTACCGTTATGATGTATCCACTGGCCACCCCGTTATAAAGTGAATATATGAAGGTCAATGAAGAAAATAGAGAGAGTATCATGACATTTCTGCTGTGAGATTCCATAGGATTTTCCCCTCAAAAAATGGTCTGGTGTATCAATCACTCGCCGTAGGCAAATGAGCGATACAGCCTCAGAAGCCCGAATGCTATGAGGAAAAGCAACCCGAGCCCAACTCCGTAGAGTGAGTTGTTGTATATGCTGTTGGGCGTAATGGCAAGCATCACACCGAGTATTGCTATGCCCGCAAAGGTGTACACAGATCCGAAGAAGGTGTAGGTTTTTCCCCTGAGCCTCTTTCCATCTGGATTATCGATCTGCAGGGGAAGGACTCCCCTCAGGTATGCCACTGCCACGGTGAGTGATATTGCCATGCCCATGAGGAGGAGTATCA
>WAQW01000050.1 GCA_015520045.1 Thermoplasmata archaeon
AGCAACCTTATTCCCAGAATATCACAGACGTCGGCAAGAATTGCCCTATACATTCTTATCAGCGAGATCCTCTTTCCCATTTCTTCCTTTGGCGCCTTCAGAACACTGTGTTTTGAGTAGAAATCAGAAAATCTCTTCACCAGATCGAGAGCGTAGTTTGCCATTATATCTGGTCTGAGCGAGCTGAGCGACTCTGATAGATAATGCGGATAGAGATACAGCGTCTTAACGAGATTTCTCTCCTCAGTATTGAAATTCTCTGCATGAGATGAGATGGCATCCGGCACCTTCCTCAGGATGCTGGATGCCCTCGCATAAGAATACATTATGTATGGCGCGGAGTCCCCCTCGAAGTTGAGTGCATCGGACCATCTGAACACGAGACGTTTGTCTGGATGAATCCTCACAATATTGAACCTTATGGATGATATTCCGACCGAACGGGCTATTTTCCTCAGCTGTTCCTCCTTCAGATCTTTCCTCTTATCTTTAACAACCCTGTAGGCCTCTTCATATGCTCTTTCGATCAGGTCATCAAGGCTCACAGCTGTTCCCTTCCTGGTACTCATTTTTCCAGCTTCAAGCGAAACAAAGGCGTAGAAGACGAAATCTATCTTCGCAGGATAATCCAGGAGCTCTTTGAGAACATAGGATAGTGATTTCCCGTGATCCTTGTGATCCTCACCCAGGACATCTATGATCCAGTCTGATGTCTGTGCCTTAAAATTATGATACGCCAGATCCCTGAGAAAGTAAAGTGAAGTACCGTCACTTCTCTGCAGGTAAACCTTTTTACCACCTGGAAGCTCGAGATACAGTGCGTCCCGGTCATTGGTATTTTTGGACCCATCGGTGCTAGAGGTTGTGTCAAGTTTTACGTGTTCTCCCAGCTTCTCGATTATCTCCTGGACCTGCCCACCAGTAAGAAAGCTCGATTCAAACACATAGTCATCCACTACAATGTCAACATCACGAAGGGATTTCTTAATCCCCTCAAGGGTGATGGAACATATGTCCCTCACTTCGCCGATGACCTGTTCGTCTCCTTCCTCATATTTTCTCATGAGCTCCTGTATCTTTTCCTCTATTGCGGTGTTCCCTTCTATCTCCCTGTATACCTTCTGGTAACCTTCAAGAATCGACGCTACATCTCTCCTGCCACCGGAAAACAGGCGGTTGCCGACAACCATGGCCATCACCTGTTTGCCTGAATCGTTCACAAAATACTGAGTTGATGTACGGTAACCGGCTCTCCTGAAGAGTCTGTACAATGAGTCACCGATAATGGAGTTTCTGCTTCTACCAACATGTATTGGTCCGGTAGGATTGGTGCTTGTGTGCTCTATAAGCACGCGATCCGGCTCCTGAAAGGTGTCAGGATATTTTGACCTTGTTGTGAGTAATTCATCTATGCTGGTGAAAATTGACTCTGGCTTTATGGTGATATTAATATAGGGAACCTCACAGGAGACAGATTCAATGTATTCTTCCCTCAGAAGAATTCTTCTGACTTTTTCGCAGAGCTCTTCGAAATTCCCTCCTCTGGCGTAGCGGAACCCTTTGAGTGCATAATCTCCATGGCCTGTTCTGTCAAGATATAAATCTTTCTCATCCAGCTCAGGAATGGCCGAATGCAACACCTTCAGAATCTCCGATCTGAAATCCCTGTAAATGAGCACCGGTGACCATTGATGAATGCTATATATCGTTTTCACCAATGGAAGTGATAATCTTAACTCCGGTACGGGAGAGGATATCTGCAAACTGGGGAAACTTTTCCCTGTTGAGGCCAGATCACCTATTTCCGTTCCTCCACCTGCTGCAATTGATGCGATCACAGAAGCCATGACGAGCCTGTGATCACTGAAGTGAAGAGAGCTGGGTTTTTTAATTGCTCCGCCACGCTTGATCCGTATGGTACTTCCCTGAATAGCGACATCTGCACCAAATGCTCTCGCTATTGTCACTATTCCAGTTTTACGATCACTCTCCTTCCCTTTGAGCCGCCCGGTGTTCTTTATCGTCACACCGTTTTTCGAGAAAATACCTATAACTGAGGCGTGCACTGCGAGATCAGGGGTGGCATCAGCATCAATGGTGAGGGTATCTCCACAACTTTTCCTGGCCAACACTTTTCCTGCGGAAGATCTGACGTTGAATCCCGCACGTGCGAGCATATCAACAAAGACATGATCCGGCTGGAGTCCCGATGATCTGACGCCTTCGATCGTTATCCCCTCATTTGATGCAAGTACCCCCAGGCTGACGATCGCGGAGAGAGATGACATGTCCGTTTCAGCCTCAACGGTTTTCCCACCGGTACCGGAAAGGCCATTGATGCAATACCTCCTATCTCCCCTGAAAGTGCGTATGCCCACATCAGACAGGCACCTGAGGGTTATATCTATGTAACCTGGTGAAACAGGATCTCTGGACGTGGAGACGCATCCACGCACATCTGGTGGAAGAGCATACATCATCAGAAGTGCCGTGATGAACTGAGAGCTGTGATTCCCTGAAAGAAGAGCATCTGATTTCCTGAAATTTTCCCCCCTTAGAAGAATGGTTCCATCTCGCCGATCCATTCTTGCTCCCATGGATGACAGAACTCCGATGAGCTCATCCGAACTCCTGGCTGAAAGAGACGGAAGCATTTCTACCGTTGTACGGCACCTGCGCCCGGAGAGGAGGGCAAGGGATATCCTGAGCGAGGTGGCACTCTCACCCGCTGCGATTATATCGGGGCACCTGAAATCAGGCTCGATCTTGATGCCACCGGGGATCTTGATGATATCTGCACCCGTGCTGCGCGCTATTCCTATAGCAACATGCTCATCATCAGATCCGGAAAGATTCTTCACGACCAGTGGTATACCAGAAAAGGCCGAATATAGAATATATCTCTGCGTGAAGCTCTTGGAACCAGGTATGGTTACAGATCCAGATATGGAACCTGCGTAAAAACGGGCCTCAGTCAAGTTCCACCACCATAGGACTGTTCGTGAATCTGGTGAGGATGGTTGCATAGCCTTCAGATGAAAAATGCATGGAAGCTCTGGCCGCCAGATCCTTATCGCGAAAAATGCCAAAAACCGCAGGTCCCTTGCCGCACTGGGACGAATACTCAGCTCCCTGGAGAAACATTTCTCCAACCGCACGGTGATCGATTCCCAGTAAGGAACCAAGAACGAAACCGTTAAGGCATGCGGTTTCAATCCAGCGACCTTCACCCAGCATCTCAAACATATCATCATAGATCTTTCTCAACGATGAAAAATCCATATCTTTAAGGCTTGATGTTTTTCTCCGGGCTGGAGAGTGAACGATAAGCACCGGGTTCTCTTCGATCTGGCGCCTGGAGATGATCCTCATTCCTGTGTTGTCGGTGATGCACAGACCTCCAAGTGCCGAGGCGGCTGCATCATCGAAAGCCCCGGTGATGGATGTCCCGTTTGACAGCGATGCTTCTGCAGAGAGTGAAAGCTTGCTCTCGGTTGGGATATCTATCGCCTTTATCCTCAGAAAAGATTCAACGACGCACAGCGTGAGGGCACTGCTGCTTTTGAGGCCGATACCCTGGGGAATTTCCTCCACAACTCTAACATTGACCATATTATCTGTTTGGAACCTTTCTGATAGGAATTCGAGCGTCCTCGCAATAGCCGGATCTTCGGGTGGCTTACCCTCTGTGGCATCAACAACCATCTGTAGATCGAGAGCTACTGCAGCACCGTATCCGGTGGAAAAGGCACTCAAGGCCGAAATGCCCGAATTACAGTGTACTCGAACTGAGCTCATATCCAGCCTCCGCCATTGACTCTGCGAAAACATCACGCATAATGGATCTGCTAACATCCTTATCCTGACACAGCAATTCGAGAGTCCTTGCTGCCTGCTCCAGGTAGATCATATCACCGGTAATCACATTCTCGCTGTGCTTTTTAGCCCACGTTGCAAGTGGAGTGTCGGGTGGAGTGTAGACCATATCTATTACCAGAGGATCCATCTGGATGCTTCTTGGTAGTGGAAGCATATAATCGGAACCCTGCATACCAACGGGTGTGCAGTTCGAGATAATGTTTACCATCCTCAGTTTCCTGACCTCTTCGTAGCCTATCACTTCTACGGAACCTTTCCAGAGTGGTTGCAGTTCCCCAGAAGCTCTTTGAGGATCTCGCGATGCAATGTATATCTTTTCGGGAGAGAATGTCTTAAGCAAGGCTGAAACTACAGTTCGGGCTGTTCCTCCAGTTCCGAAAACGAGAGGTTTCGCATCTTCCACCATATGATCGGACAGAAGATGAAGGATCGCCTTGAAATCAGTGTTATAGGACACCATCTTTTTCCTCTCTATCCGTATCAAGTTTGCATTATGAGAATCCCTTGCAGATTCATCAAGGGAATCGGTGATCCCGAGGACTGAAACCTTGTGTGGTATGGTAACATTGAAACCTGAGAAGAGGTGTGAGGAACTCCTGAGGATATATTCCAGAACGGAAGGGTGGATGTCCATTGCTATATACGAGCATTGAAGATTGAGTTTCTGAAACAGCCTGTTGAAGAATATCTGGCCAACAGAATGCGACACTGGATGGCCTATAAGCCCTATCAGTCTGTTCTCGCCTATTTCCCTTTCTGCTTTAACCATCTCTCAAGCTCCCCTGTCATTCTCTCTATGGATAGCCTCTTTATTACTGTTTCACCTGGAGAGATCACTGCTGGAAACAGGATCTCTCCGCCGGAGATCTTTTTATCGTTCCTTATGGCACTGATCATTTTGTCAACAATTATTTCAGGCGGGAACTCCAGAGTAAGCCCATAGATAGAGGCAAACCTCTCGAGAATTGGCGAGATACCGAAACCGCCGAACAGATCAGCGGTGATCTTCGATTCAATGTACAGGCCCATCATAACCGCCCTTCCGTGGCTGATTCTATTTTCGCTGACCGCTTCGATGGCATGTGCGACCGTGTGCCCAACGTTTAGAATCTGCCGGACCCCCTTCAACTCGAAGGGATCACGTTCTACCACGCTCAGTTTCGCCTCAATGGATTTGGTTATGAGTTCCTCCATACCGCTTTTTGAGAGGCTTCTCACCCCATCGTACCTGTTGAGAATCTCAGTTATATCCGGATCGATGGAAATTCCGTACTTGATGGCCTCCGGGAGGGAGTCCCTAATCATGTTATCCTGACCATCAATAAAATCCAGGTCTGCAAAAACGGCAGAAGGATTGTAAAAGGTCCCCACAACATTCTTGAGACCACCAACATTGATTCCGTTCTTACCGCCTATGGAGCTATCTATCTGTGAGAGAAACGTTGTTGGAACCGCTATCAGGTTTATTCCCCGTTTGAATGTTGAAGCCACGAAGGCAGAGAGATCACCTAGCGTTCCACCGCCGATGTAAACCAGCACATCATCCCTCGAAAGATCCATCTGAAGCATCTTCTCGATCAGGGAGGAATAGAATGGCATAGATTTTAGATGCTCTCCATCATCAAGAATGATCGTTTCGAACTCTCCACCTGGGAGATATGCCTCGAGAATCTCTCTCTTCGCCCGGTAAGCTCCCGAACTAGCCAGAATTATCCCCTTACCGTATTCTCTCAGCAGACTCTTAAAACTCTCAGACAGCCTGCGGCCTACGAATATTTCCGTCTTTTCATTCTGATGCATTCCCCAGTTCTGGTAGGAAATGCGCTTGAGATTTTCCATGTTAACTGGTAAAGAAATGCATAATCTAATTTATTCCGCCTTTTTAAGGTCCCCGGTTGCACTCACGTTCCATGTTTATGAATGAATCAATAGGGAGAACGCAGGATATGCGTGTCCTCCATTGGGGATTTTCCCCGATCACCCTGTTGATCGTTCTCAGTGCATCGGAAACAAATAGTCCCGGAATCACATCAACCATCCGGAGTATAGGTGCATCAAATTTCTGAATTCTCAGCAGCGGGGGGTTCTTTCTCCTGACATATTCTCTGATGAAGGACAGGAAAACCGGATTTCTCACCTCTGAAACGTACATCTCACCCGGGATTATCTGTTTGATTGTTCCCTTTTCTTTAATCGGGCTCTCAGAGAAGAGGACCCCCACCATCTTCTCACCTAAGGGAACCTTTAGAATTCTCATCCAGTGATCCATCTCCGGATATCCACAGGATGCGAGTGCGGAAAGGGGGAGTTCCATTTCAAAGGCGATGGCAACGAGGTTGAACAGATTGAAAAGATCCGTGAAATAGGTAGCCGGATCTTCAAAGGATCCCAGAAACATAACCTCCGTCACATCCGATGAGTGGACACAGTCCAGAACCGCACTCGATATTTCATCCTCATCTGAGTGGTGAAAAAGGAAATCCATTATGAATGATCCTTTTGAATTATGGGTGAAAACGTTCACGCACGATGGTACCTGAAGGATACGCCTGACGGCCTTCACATAACTCTTTGCCCCGGAAACGGAGAAGGATACCCTCCAGATTCCGTCGTGGAAGCGGGCTTCACCTTCCTGGAGGAGGATTCTGATCTCTCTTTTCATATGTACCTCTTCCTTGAAATAGAGAAAAGCACGACCGTAGTTTTCCGTAAGCATGATTGATGACGGTGACGAGATGTTGAATTTAGCACTGAAGCGGGAGAGTTCGTTATCCGGATTGACGACCAGTCTCAGCCTTCTGTCAAACAATGTCAGATTTTCAAACAGATTCTTCATACTCTTAAACCTCTGCTAACATCAGATACTCAATAACTACAATCCTTATATTAAATCTTTTATATAATGGGTTATAGGCCGGAACCCATTAGTGCCGGATAGTAAGCAGATCCAGAGAAATGTCATATGAACTCCAAAACAGGCGTACTCCATAAAAAAAGCGTTGAGATCTCTTTTGGAAACATATCGTATTGGAAACTGATACCAACCTTTATCTGAACAAGTTCCAGTTCCCCGTACACCCTGAAACATACCTCACAATAGATTGGTATACCCATCGCATTTGGGTGAAACTGCTTATTCATACATTTATGGTGACTCGCAGATCGAACGGCAGTTTATTCAGAATAACATCCCTGAATCAGCGAAGCGAGATAACTCTATTATACTGGGTGAAATACGGACAGGATCATCTTGCATGGCATGAATGAAAATGAACTCAGGAATCTTATCCTTTCAGAAGGGGGCATAAAATTCGGTGATTTCGTCCTAACTTCCGGGAAGAGGTCAAGTTACTACATAGATATGAAGGAACTTCTTTCACTTCCACGAAATCTCAAGATGGTTGTGGATTATCTATCACCTCTCATCAGATCGGAAGCCATTGGTGGTGTGGAGCTTGGTGCCGTCCCCATCATAGTTGCAGCCTCTCTCAATACAGGAAAACCCTACATTATAATAAGGAAAAAGAGAGAACACGGCACAAAATCCCTGCTGGTTGGTAGAGTCATGGAGGGAATGACCGTGGACATAATCGAAGACGTGGTGACCACCGGCAATTCCGTTATGCACGCTGTTGATGTGCTGCGATCTAAAGGGGTTGAGGTGAAAAGATGCATATACATCGTTGACCGCGAAGAGGGTGGCTCCGATCTGCTCAGGGAAAACGGTGTTCAGCCCGTTCCTCTCGTTGGTGTTTCTTCCCTGCTGAAGCAAAACTCAGGATAGAGTATCGTCTATTCTCCCTAACTCGATTGGGGTTGTGGACATACCTACAGCAGTACCATTAGAATTCGTGAGTATGGATGACCCGACATAGATGCTTCCGAAGTTGGCGGTGGCAGTTTTCACCTGAACCCTGAATAGATCCTCAAGAAATTTTATTTCATCTTCGGTCACGGTAGGCGTAACAAGCATTCCCCTGTCATTCATAACCGCAACACTTCCAACGGTCTTGATCCCACCAATTGTCCGCTTGATGACCTCAATGCCGAAGGTGTCCTCTATTAACTTCACCGATGCTTTTGAGAGGCCTGTGTGAGCTATGGCCCCGTGTCGGTTCATTATGATGTTATTGCCTATGGCATTGAGCTTCTCGTTTAACATAAGCACCGGGATTTCCTGTTCCACAAGAAAATTATCAGGAGCATAATCCTTAGCAACAATGACCCCAAGAGAACTTGAGGCAACCAGTGAACCGATAAGAGGCGAGTTCCCGACCATAACGCGGTAGAGATCTACTCCAAGAATGCCACTCAAACGTTTGAATTCAGACTCTTCTATGGGAGAGGGGACCAGGGCAAAATCGTCCGAGACGGAACAGTACACGCCCAGAAAATCACTTCTGAGTACCCTTGTTTTCTTTATCATGGACTCATAACATTATGACCTCAGCGGTACCATCCTGAAGCTTGAGTACCTTTACGCTTATCTTGGAGGGAACGTTCTTTCTTCCCCTGCTCCAGATGATCTCGTTGACCTTTGGATCTATCCACACATCCTCACCGGCAACATGGGAATGCCTGGCCACGAAATCACGCAGTACCGAGATGGCGGTGTCTCCCCTCCTGGCCCTGGAAGAGAGCTTCACATCCCTGAGAGGAACCGTATAGACCTTTTCATCTACAACTTTAGCCTCTGGCATATCAAGCACCTACAGCTTGAGATTGGATTTCCTCCAGTCTCTCCTTTTTGGGTTCCTGGTCACCTTCCTCTCCGTCCGCATCATGACCCAGCCCGGTACCCTCTGGTTCTGCTTAACACGCTTCATCAGCCTCAATTTTCTTCCAAGTTCCTTATTTCTGCTCATTTGCTTCTCCTCTCTATTCTGGTTTCCTTCCTTCCACCTGTGAATTTTAGAAGTATATCTCTCACCTCGGCATCGGTGAGCATCCTGTTAAGACGACCCATGCTTGCGAGCTGCACGAGCTGGTTTTCGACATTATCAACGAGATCGGGCCTCACAAGCCTGACGTTCGCCAACCGCTCCCTTGCCTCCGGAGTCAGTATCTGGCGGAGAATCTGCATCTTTCTGGCCTGTTCAAGCTCCTGGGCCTTCTTCTGCTCCTCGACCATCTGCTGTTCCATGGCCGTTTTCTGAAGTTCCTGCAACTTCCGCCTTCGCAATTCTTCGAGTTCGTCGTCTTCTGCCATCTTTACCGCCATCGATTATATATCTTGTATTAAAATCTGCATTAAAGATATTTCTTAAGTTCGGGATTAGTTTCCGCAAGTTTTGTGAGGATTTCCTTGGCAACTTCATTAAGCAGCTTCTGACCGGCTGCAGTTAATCCCCTACCTTCTTTCTGTTTGGTCACCAAACCAAGATTTTCCAGTGTGTGGAACATATCTCTGATGATGAATCTGCTGCCTCGAGAAGGGTGGTAACGCTTTGAACCTGAATCAACAGGACCACCATACTCAGAACTCAATCTCGAAATACCAATCCTCCCTCTGAGATAGAGTTTCCTGAGAATTGAGGCCAGCCGGATGTAGTACCAATTATCATCATCCCAGGATTTTTCTCTGTGGACACCCGCTTTGAGGTACTGAGTCCAGTCGGGCTTGCTGATCCCCATATCTTCCGAAAGTTTTCTGGAGAGCTCCTTCAACAGCAGATCCACAGGTACTTTTTTAACGTCAACCATATTTTATCAGCTTAAGACGTATGAATGTAAGATTAATAATATTTTCTGAGAACGTGAGATTCTCCTTGATAACCCCTAAAACTATCTTGAGTTATTGGCGGTCACTGGTGATTTGAAACTTCCATTGATACTATTGCATGCCCATTGTATTCTGAATTTAACAGAGAGATGCCGTATCCAGAGTAGAAGATGTTTGTTAATGGGAACCGGCGCACACACCTAACCCTGAGAGTGGTGTAGTATCTACATAGAGGCGTCTATCTTTCCCGGTAAAGTGGTTTATCGAAAGAAAGGAAACAATTAATCTGTTTCTCTTCACAAATTCCGGATCAACTATAGATGTATCGTATCCTGAATTGCAGGGAACCGTCTGCAAATACCATAACATTTGTGGATCTCTGTTGTAAATCGCTCCAGATAAAACAAAGCCCCGTATATCAGCTCTTAAAGTGATTAAGTACTAAACCAGAAAGGATTGTTGGAATAACCACAAAGCTCACAAACGGTTCATTATTCTTTTGTAATGAAGTGGGCAGATAATTCCACCTCCTATTGCAAACAGACCAAGCCCTTCGGTCAGGTATATACCACGGCATCTATGCTGGTACATCATAAAAAAAGAAAGCAGAAAAAGCAGGAGCTTTGCTTGAGAAATAAAGCAATACTCAAATTTCTCTTCCTACCTGAAAGTGGTCAGTGGATGGTGAAACACCACTGCTTATTGGAGCGCCGCGGGAGAGATTCGAACTCCCGATCCACAAAGGGAACCAGATCTCAAGTCTGGCGCCGTACCACTGGGCCACCGCGGCACATCAATTTAAGATCAATATAGCAATAGCGATCTCTTGCACTCGTGGTAATGGAATGCTTTAAGGTTATCTCCTCAGTCGGCCATTTGATCTTATTGACGGGCGGCTCTTGCTGCTACCCGTTCTTCCAGTGCGAAGGCCTCTCCCCTTGTAACCTGCAGAGGTTAGCCCACGGTAAACTCTCCCCCGGTTCTGGGGCTCAGAAATCCAGGACATCCTTGGATCTCTGTAGACCGTTGGGAAGGTTCTGTCCACAAGGATCACCTCGTAGTATTTGTACATGCCATCTTCACCCACGTAGTATGAGTTCAGAACCTCCATGTTCGGGTAGCGATCAGCTGCGCGCTCCTCTGATATCCACTGAAGGCTCTTCTTTCTCGTGAGTTTGTTATAGGCCATTCTCTTGGGTCTTCTGCCTCCCATTATTTTGGGTCTCCTGCTTCCTCCCCTCCTAACTCTCGATCTTACCACGATATAGCCGGGTTTCGCCCTGTATCCCAGGGAACGTGCCCTGTCTATTCTCGTAGGGTGTTCAAGCCTCACTACGGACGGGGAGTGTCTCCACTCCACCATACGCCTCTTCTGGAAGGCATATATTTCGGATCGTTTGAGCCTTTTCCACAGATGTCTCGTTGAACTGTACAGATTAAATATTTGCGCCATTCTATCATCCTGCTGATACTGAGTGCCAGCTACAATGTAAAACAATATAATAATATTATCGAAGGGGTGTGGCTGTAAACCTCACAGGAGGCGACTGGTTCGCTCCTTTACGTTCCCGAAATCACATTGCACAGAGTTCCAGCTTAATGATTTCAGGCCTTTAAAACGGAGAAAAAAGGTCCCCGGATCATGAAAATCATCGGGAAACCATTCTTTATTATAAATGGAATTACCGGATATTGAAGGGAAACGTACTCAGGAAGAGATATTTTTTGCTGCGCGTTGAAAACTGCGGTGAGAGGAGGAGATCTGTTGAGCAGGACCTTTATAGAACTTTCGCTGCAAAGACTAAGTACCGGGATCCAGAGTTCACCATAGTACTCACAGACCAGTTCCAGAAGGATTTTGTTGCCAGATACATTGTGAAGCACTACCCATGCGTTGATATAATTAGTGTGTCCGGAACAATCAGAAAATTGAAACGAATCATGCGTGCGATCAGAGAGTGAGCTGTCCCCAAAATATCTCGTTAAGGTTTAAATGAGGCAAGCAGTTCGGTGCTGATAGCCCACACATGACCTTCAAAAAACGTTCTCGGATGCGTTGGAATCCATCGCACCCGTGTGGCATTGATCTTGTTGATCTGGAAGCATCCTGAAGCTCCGAAAAACATGTGTGGAATGGCTAAACCTTTCTCCTAAGAATGATATTACGTTCATCCTCGCTGAGGTTAAGCCTCCTGGCAAGGGATTCGAATGCTTTCCTGTCAGTCCGGTACAGATTGGAAAAGAACCAGAGATTGTCCTGTACCGCACCGGGACCACAGTGCATAAGACGGCCCAACTTCATAAGCAGGCTGTTTCTGGCAGATCTCATACGTTTCGTCTTG
>WAQW01000051.1 GCA_015520045.1 Thermoplasmata archaeon
ATTGCCACTCATGTTAATGGAATATATGGATGCAGCATAGGCACCCGCAACAATGATTGCTGAAGATATAATGGCAAACAGAATCCTCCTTCTCCCGGGATCAGAGGGGATTTTCCACCTCACCATTTTAGATCAGAGATATACATGATTTGCAGGTATATATATCGATTTTCCGACATTGTCAAGTTCCGGCTGATAAGTATCAGTGATACCAGTAGGATATCCTCAGCGACCCTTCTTTTATCTTAACCCAGTGTTTCAGCAGCCATGACTGGATGGAGAAATGCTATTCTGCCTTGTCTGAGATCTTCTCCACCCGTGGATACTAAAGATGCATGAATACCTCTTTCCGATGCTTTTTGACAGAACTGAGGAAACCGAAAATTATAATGTCCTCACCGTAAAGGCTCATGATCTTATCCAGAATTGTCTCAACAATCTCCTCGTCGTTCCTGCCTTCGGTGAGCCTCATGATCGCATCCCGGTTCTTTCCCAGTTTGTCCAGATTTGTTTTATTCTAGAAGAACGTGTACCTGATCATACGCTCTGCTATGTCAAGTTCTCCTTCCTTCCCTGAATAGGCTATCCTGTGCGCGAGATCCTTATCGATGTGGAAGAGGCACCTCTACCTTCTTATGCGTATGCTCAGTCTTTCCGGTACCGTTCCAAGACGGATTCGTAATGGTACCAGTCTGTTGTGATGAATATCTACTTCGGGATGGCAAATCTCTGGAGTGCCCTGTATTTCTCCATTCCGTTAATACATGCGTACTGCTCTTCATGCACGAAATATCCGGAAGAATGCATAACCACGTCCGGTGGGGAAGGAACATATTTCCTGATGGTTTCATATGATATGATCACGTTACCGAGAAGCGGAAGAGGTCTGCTGCCTTCCTCATAGATGTTTTCACTCTTATTTTGAGACTCTTTTCCCTGACATCGTCAGGGTAGGTAGTGCTTTCCACGACCGTAGTTCGACGGACGTGCAACGAATGAATATCTGCAGTCATTGCGGATATAATTCTGAACCCTGAACACTGTACCATTCTCCATGGTCCTGAGGCATGTTCTTTTTCTAACCACATTCTTTGAGCGGCATTTATGGCAAGCTGGATTCATGAAGCTGATGAGATCGTTTTCCTTGAGTTAGATGTCCATCACAGGGATGTTGTTAACCAGAAAGAGAGGAGGAGAATCCACTGAGGCATAATCGTCAAGATGTGTGGAGATCCTCCTGAACTCAGTGTAGGGCGCCTTCCTCAGTCGCATGTAAATGAATGTTTCCGCCATATTTCATGATTTCGGTTGTGAACTGCAAATCCTTAAAAAATCAACTAAATTTTGACAATCTCCCAGTCTGAGAACTTCTCCCAAATAGGAAGTAAAACATCAGATGATGGGATCACCTCAATATACCACGACAGATTTTTAATCAATAAGCATTAAGGAGATGGGTGATTTATGGTCAGGTTTTAGGACCTTACCATAGAATTCCTCTACAAAGCTAATTGACACACCAGAGATAGTTTGTTTAACTATTTTCTGTGCCATATTTTTGAGCATACTCATACACACACGATCCAGAAGAGAGCCATTCAGAATATTATATAATATTTCAAAAGGAAGAGATCATGAACGATAGTACACCATTCTGCACCTGTTATTTATATTGTTTACCCGTCCTAGCTATTTCCTATGGTATGATCCCACACAAATCCACCTCACAACACTTAAGTAGTGATTACTTATGTCGAATTCGACATTAACAAAAGTCTGACCATAAATTTATTGCAAAAATATAGTGCGTTGGGGGGAGTAGTATAGGTAGTATGGAATCCATCATAACAACCGAGAATCTGACAAAGATCTATAGGGGTTCTATTAAAGCCGTTGATAGTTTAACCGTCCAGATACGGAAGGGTGAGGTTTATGGTATACTCGGCCCAAACGGAGCTGGAAAAACCACGTTTATAGGGATGCTGACCACCAGAGTGACGCCAACATCGGGAAGAGCCACCGTTGCAGGGCTTGATATTCTTAAAGAATCATTGAAAGTGAGAAAGAGGATAGGAGTTGTGCCACAAGATCTCACTACTGATGAGGATCTGACAGGTTACGAGAACCTTAAGTTAGTTTCAAGGTTTTATGATATAACCGCCAATGAAGCAAACCGCAGGATAGATCAGTTACTAAACATGGTGCAACTCCAAAAGCATTCGCACAGGCGTGTGAAAACCTATTCCGGCGGGATGAGAAAGAGGTTAGAACTAATTGTTGGTCTGGTTAATGATCCGGAGATCCTTTTTCTGGATGAGCCTACCCTCGGTCTTGACGTTAACACGAGAATGCAGATGTGGGAATACATACGCGACCTGAGAAAAAGGCTGGATGTCACGATAATCCTTACGAGCCACTATCTTGAGGAGATTGATGCCCTTGCGGATCGTGTGTCCATTATGGACAACGGTAAGATTCTTGTTACCGATACACCGTCAAACCTGAAAAATTCCATGAAGGAAGACTACATAACGATAACGTTCGCCTCCCCTGATGATCTTAAGCTTGGAGAGAAATTCTTCTCCAATAATGAGAAAAGATTCTCGGGAATTAATACGCTAAGAGTAAAAGTTCCCAATTCAGACGAGACCATGCCCGATCTCATCAACTACTTTTCATCCCACTCTGTTAAGATTACCAGAATAACCATACAGAAACCCACACTTGATGAGGTTTTTCTTGAATACACAGGTAGAAGCCTAAGGGATGAGGAGAGGGGCGATGCCAGAAAGAGTATGTTCACTATAGGGAGGTTGAGGCGTTGAGTGGACTCATCCCTCTCACCTCCCGGGAACTGATCAGGTGGTACAGGAATCCCGTATCCCTCATAACGGGGCTTATTCAACCATTTTTCTGGATCGCTCTGTTTGGAAGCGCTCTCGGGCGTTTTCCGACAATATTTCTTCAGGGCGCTCCAAACTACATTACTTATATCATTGGTGGAGTTCTCTCAATAACATCTGTGTTCACGGCAATGTTCTCCGGTGTGAACATCATCTTCGATAGGAGGCTCGGCCCCCTAGGTCGGTACCTTTCATCACCCATCAGGAGAAGTTCTATCGTGTTCTCCAAGATATTCTCGTCCACACTCAGAATCCTGGTCCAGGTGGCAATACTCATTTTCGCCGCCATGATTCTTCCAAACGGCCTGCGATTTGAGAACGGGTTCTCACTCTTTGACTCAGCTGTTCTGATCACGGCGGTCGTTCTTCTAGCTCTGATCTTCTCCTCCCTTTTCAGCATCATTGCGATCAGGGTAACGAGGATGGAGACGATATTCGGCATACTAAATCTCGTAAATCTACCCCTGATATTTGTCAGCTATGCCATGTTTCCGCCGGGGATCATGGCCGGGTGGATCAACAGCATCGCCAAGTACAACCCTGTATCCTGGTCGTCAGAGGCTATTCGGACGGTTATAATCAACGGCACGCTCACAGGAAGCCAATTGGCCAACGTAGGGCTCTGGTTATTATATTTAACTATTCTTGCCGCGTCACTGATCATCCTGACATATGTGATCTCTGAAAGGGGAATAAGAGACTGAGAATAACTAACAAATTATTTCCTGTTCATCGATAAAAGCGCTCTCAGGACCACAGCATTGTTCATCTCTCTATTCCTGGATGCAAAAAGGAGGGTGACGTCCTGGTTGCTGCATATCTTTCTCAGCTCCCTGAATTCAGGGGTGTTAACGATCTCTTCTTCATATCGTTTTGCGAACTCCTCCCACCTTGACGGATCATGAGCAAACCATCTCCTGAGATCCGGGGAGGGGGCGATATTTTTCATCCACAAATCTATTTTTGCATCTTCTTTCTTGAGACCGCGGGGCCAGAGTCTATCGACGAGCACCCTCAGGCCATCTGATTGAGACGGGGGATCATAAACCCTCTTGATCCTCAACGAAACCACGGACTTATATGAATTCTGAATAAATTAAGATTATCTAGGGAGAATATCTCTTTCTAAGAGTTCCATCACACATCACACGGCAATCAATGAAGATAAAGTTAGAATAATTCAGCCTGAACACTGCGAGAAGCACAATAAATTTATTTATGGTAGAATGATGGGGTGAGCAAGCATGGATAGAAAACTGGCTGGGCAGCCTTCAAAATCGCTTGAGCGGGATCACGTTGAGAAGAGAGGTGGGTTTACCATCTTCTCGTTTTACAGGTTCTTTGGCCTGATACTCATATCTATACCACTCGGATTTTATGTGGTCTGGAACATCCTTTACAATGACTGGGGCGATATAGGAATGTATTCATTTGTGGCGCCTGTAACCATCTTTGGCATTCTCTTCGTTGCCCTCGGTTTTGAAAAAGAGAATGAATCAAAGGCATGACGCTTAAGAGATAGATGCGTATTCCATCCTGATGGGTTATTCTTTATTTCGCTTATCTATCACGAAAGTTCCTGAGGGGTAGATATTATTTTTACTGGATAGGAGCGGGATCCGGATATTCTGACACACTCCGAGTATGAGGCGCCTTTCCCACCTCTGAGACCCCGTAGAAATGCATTCCCGGGAATAAGGTCTCCAAAGAGTGCAGAAAGTTCATCGCTATCAAGTTTGTTTCTGAATAGAAAAATTTCAGCGCTATTGTTTATCATGCTAAGAGAGTAAGTGCTCCTGCGAAAATCGGAAAAATTCTGCGTTACGTTTATTATGGACGTTCCAAAATGCCGCGAGTTACGGACCATCTGATCCATCACCCTTACAGTTTGACCCTGATCAAGGAAGAGGTGCGCTTCATCTACAATGATTGCCTTTGCATCACCTCCTGAACTCATCCATTCGTACGAGAAGGACGCAATCTGAAGAAGCTGAATTTCACGAGATATGCTGTCACCTGATGAGAGCCTCACAACAGTTAGATCCTGACCGGGATCCAGGTTCACAGGTCTGATAAAGTAGTTGGATATTGCATAATCTATGAGGTCGCCATACAGACCTGACTTCTGCTTTAAGCCAAGCAATATGTCCCTGATATCCCTGACCCCTGAGGAAATGAATGAAGCTACAAGCGACTGTATGTGGTTGTAATCATCTGGATCTAGATCCAGAATTCTTTTCAGTAGCGATGTTAGATTATTCAGGAGATCAGAAGATGCTGAATCAGGCAATACGGGATAATCACCAGCCGAGAGATCAATGATGCCTGTGTTTCCGGGAAAATAATCTGGATCATATTCGTGCAGAGGATCAATTATCAATACCCTTCTGAATACCCCTGCCTGAATTCCACGTCTGGCAATGAGTTTCACCAGATGAGTTTTCCCGGAACCCGTTTCACCGACCACGAGCATATTGAATGAATGCCCGGAGAAAGGTGATAGGTATTCGCCTTTTCCCGTCACACCGTTAAGTCCAATCAGGATCCCAACACTGTCTGCGGGCTCAAAGAAGCCCGGGAGGATACACGAAAGGTTCTCAGAACTTGAAATATAAGGGTATCCTGAATCACCCAATGGCATCAATCGCTCGATCTTCTTTCTGTTTAGATATTCAGTGACCTTGATCCTGAAGCCCATGAATTCTAAAGCTGCACTTATACGCCTGTATCTCCTGGAGAGTTCTATAGGGCTGTCTGCACTAATTAAGATGGTGAGAGAGCCCTTTATCAGCGGCACTCCCGCCGTTTCAAGTGAGGATGAGATCTTCCTGAGTTCATGAAGCTGCCGGGTGGCCTGTTTTCTTCCGGTGTCAGGAAGTCCACCAAGTTTCAAGTCTGACGATCTTTCAGCGATCATCGATCTGAGAATTCTTTCCGCCCTGTTTTTTGGCAGCACGTTTCCGTGAAAAAGTACATAACAGGGGAAATTAAGAGAGTCAATTTCCTGGGAAAGATAGCCAGCATTTCCTGATCCATAATCCGTTATCTCGATCCCCATATAGTAGTGGACACCAAGCTTGAAGTATTTTCTTCCGCATCTGCAGGGAATGTATAGCTGAGGCGAGCTGGGCTTTGCGGGAAGAATATATCCAAAAAGATCTTCCAGTGAGGCGGGTTCAATCCTTATCCCCCGGGAGACCTCCCTTATCTTTTCTGCGCTGGCACTCAAAGATAATATAGCATCTTCCGTCGTGTTCCTCGCCTCCAGAACGATGAACGAAGCGTTCGATACCGATCCCTCCTCTATTCTCCTCTTCATTTCGAAGTAATCCCCAGTACTTTTATTACCTTCATAACTGGTCACACGGGTGCTTGTTATGGGTGTGGATATTACTGAAAAGCCGCATTCTATACGCTTCAGAATCTCTTCAATGATATCACATTGAAGTTTTCTCTCTGATGATGTGGCACCTACCCTCCGCGGTGCTATGAGCTTCAGTGGAAGATAAAGCTTACCGCGGTATGTGTAAAAGTAATTGTCGCCTCTCTTTACTGCTGATATCCTAATCTTCAGGTCTCCCGCCCTTCCCGAAATATAAAATGAGATCAAGCGCCATAGTATCATAAGCAGGGGCTCAGAATTGATCCGGAGGGCTCCGAGAAAGAATAACATTGCGGCCGGAATCAGTGCCATATCACCGATGAACTTTCCTAGCAGGGTTGCGGTGATAACCGACACCACGAGTAAAAGAAGAATTCTCACCAGAGATTTATGTTGATAACCCCTGTAAGCGTAAGGATTCGAATTTAAACTATTCATGGGCGATCACCTCCATATCTCCGGTAGTCGGAACCGATCGATTCCAGATGCTCCCACCTAACCTTTCCATCTCTGGTGATTGCCTCCACACCACGATCACTTTTACCCTGAAGGAACTCCTTTTCGGAAAAACCCGGCGGGAAATTGGGCTTGCTGTAAGAACGTACGAATGAGAATGGTTGGGAACTGCTTAAATCAAACAGTGAGAGAACCGCACCCAGTGAAAAGGCTCTCTTCTCCCTCAGGAAGATTACGGGGATAATGGGTACCGATCCAAGAAGCGCAAGCTGCAGCGGAAAGTTAAAGGAGAACAGACTGGCCAGGTAGATCGGGACCAGCATTATGAAGGGGAGGGCTGTCATCTGGATCGTGAATACCCAGAGATTGTAAGCATATCTGTCCAGACCGGGGACAATAAATAGAGCAGATATAAAAGGGAGAGTGATTATGAGAACAAGAAGAAGGGCTTCGCGTATCATCAGCGTGCCGAGCATTGTTCCAGTTACCGTGAAAAGAGATGTCAACAGAAGAAAAGTCACCAGTTCGTTATTGATCCCGTTGAGGGAAGTGGGTAGCAGTGTCTTGCTGTTGAGCCCGAGAATTGAGGTGAGGGAATACCAGTTTAGGCCTGCGCTCTGCCATACAAGAGAATAGAGGGAATGCTCAAAAACCAGCAGATATTTCATAATGTCAAAGGAGAAAATCATCACAGAAACCCCGGCAGCCAACCGCACCACATATCTAACAGGAGAAGGCGATTCATAGAGAGAATTAAGTGAGAGGAAAAGAATCGCGGAGATAGCTGCGATGAGTGCTATTATCTGCGCATCAATACCCGAGAAAAATGCAAACAGCGATACAAAGGAACTTTGACTGAGCTCCGGCTGCAAGTAAGCATTTGATGGTGATATCCCATACTGAGCTATCGCAAGCCACATTGTTGAAATGATATAGATATAAGCGTGATTAACGATAGCCACAGCAGCACCAAGGTACTGTGCGATCACGTTGATCGACAGCATACCTATGAACCTGTGACTATGAATGTGAATATGGCGTAAAGTGCTCCACTTACGGCAAGTATATAAATGAAGGTGCCTATAACGGCATTCTTGAATCTGGATTTAGCTTCAAGCTTTTTTGATTCGTCAGAACTGAAAAATCCTATACCTATAGGAATCCAGAGAATCGCAATTACAATCGCGGAGACCGATATTATCAACTCGTATATTCTGTTGATCATCCCCTGTATCTGCAACTGAGTACCTATAACTGCAAGGGGAATTATTGCATTAATTACCATTTTTCGTGATCTTATGGATATATATAAACGATGGGCGCTAAAACTCACAGAATTCGCAAAACATGGGCTTTCTCATCTATCAAGGTTACGTGCACATCTCCTTTGATAGATGGGAAATTGGTTGAACAAATAGCATGTGGAAAATGACCCAAACAATCCCTTGCTGCCATGACTTTCAACAAGAAAACTGCGATGTTATTAACTCGCTCCGGAAGATATCTCCTTTTCTGATAAACCTATGCAAGCCTCAGTTCGATAGCGAGAAGATTTAAAAACTCATTCAGATACCTTTTCACGCATGGCTCTTTTAACGATCTCCAGATTTCTCTTCCTCACAATGTTTCTCTGCTCCGCTTCCGCATATCTCCTCTTATCTTCTTCGGTTTTGAGAATAAGCTGAGGAACCTTGGTTGGATGCCCAAGATCGTCAACAGCAACATACGTCAGGAATGCTTTTGTGGTAAACCTCCTGTCACCCGTGGTTCCTTCCTCAGAGTATACATTTACCTCGATCTCCATTGTTGATGTCGTTACGAAGTTTATTCTCCCATCGAGACTCACAATATCTCCCATTCTGATGGGAGACATGAAAAAGAGACTGTCTATACTGCCAGTGACAGCTTTCCTTCTTGCGTGCCTGAAGGCAACTATCGAAGCAACGTTGTCTATCCATTCAACAAGGCGCCCTCCGTAAAGATTTCCATAAACATTGGTATCCTCAGGTAGAACAATCCTCTGAAGCTGAGCGGCAGATTCTTTCCAATACTTCTTTTCCATAAGTATCCATATCACCGTTCATTATAACCTTTCCCTCGAACCTCACCACCTTCTCCTTCTTGTGGCGAGGAGGATAAGGGAAATGAATAGAGCTATAGCCCCCAGGACAGAGTATACGAGCCAGCCGGAGAGCGTTGTGAACGGATGATTTCTTCCTTCAGTCTGATTCGGTTGAATAACGATCGAAAGGGACGTACCGTTTACCGTAAAGGCGCCGACGAGGGTGTGTAAAGTGCTATTCTTTAACTTTACCGTATAATGATAAGTGCCATTGTTCAAGAAGAGGATGAAATGAGTTTTATTCCATGGCACAGTGTTGTTGTCCACTGTCACCTTCAAGACACCGCTGCTGTTTCCGGTAGCTATTGTGAAATTTACGGCGTAAATGGGAAGTGCTACCATGTCATGCACAACGTCATGGGTAATATTGATCACGTTTGGTGTTCCGAGGCCCGTTACAAGACTGTAACCATACTGTTCTCTGTATAGGGAATTGTGTCCGCTGAGGATCTCAAAATACGGATCCTCGAAGAGATATCCTCCCAGCGAGAGTCTTCCCTGATGAAAACCATACTGAGCATTTCCCAATCTGTAGAGAAGAGGATTGAGGTATCCAAGTGGTGGTTCACCGGAAGCTGCCAGATAAGAATCGATCTCAGCCACTATACCAGCAAGTACGGGGCTGGATATGCTCGTACCCTTCGTCACAATGTAACCGCTAGAACCCCCATAGTAGGAGACTCCATGAAGTGTGATGAAAATGATCGTGTTGTTGGCAACTGCTGAAATGTCGGGCACGCCTCTGCCGCGCCCTCCGAGGATGTTATTCGCCAATGAGCTGCTCTGCCACACGGGCTCCGATATGTTAAGATCAATGCCTCCTTCAGAACCCAGCGTATCGCCGCTCGGAACGTTCGAGCCATTCACAAACCACGCGACCTGATCGATGGGTTTCAGGTATTGCACCTGAGAAGCGTTTGAGAGATTTAGCCTCATCGTGGTGCCTCCCACCGATGTCACACCATAACCTCCAAAAGCCTCACAACCCGGAAAGGACGTAAAACTACCCGTGTACTTGGAACTGGAGCGGTTATCACCAGAATCCCCACTTGCAGCGAGTATGGTGATCCCCCTGGCCTCTGCCTCCATCGAGAGGTCGTTCCAGGCTGTGAGGTTCATCTGCCTGGATGTCCATGAATTTGTAATTACCCGTAAATTGTAAAGACCGGGGTACAGAGAATAATTGGGATTCAGGGCATAATCCAGGGCAGTAAGTATCGACGAAATGCTATGATCCGGACCATATACATCGTATATTCTGGAACCTGGAGCGAGGCTCCCGAGCATCTCCAGATCAAGAGTGTTCTCAACCGATGCCCCGGTGATATCCTTTTGTGACGATGATCCCGGGGAGGGAGCACCATTTACAGGTATAGCGTAGATTTTTGGCTTCATCTCCCAGGGAGGAAGCGTTGTGTTCAGATATCCATAGACATCCGGAGGATAGAAAGGAGCGGTGGGTTGCTGCAGATCGGTGTGGCCTGACCACATTATGTTTACGATAGAAATGTTCCCCTTCTGACTCTCATTGAGAATGGGCAGTTCGGCATATGCTCGCTGAAAATCTGAACCCCAGAGAAACTGTACTATTGAGTGGGTTCCAGAAGTCAGGAGTGGGGCCGGATACCCGAAATGGTACTGTATTGGCGGGATTGAATCGCTACGCCTTTTTTCGAAATGCAGAGCTGCGCCAGCTTTGGGCAGAGGTGTCAGTCCTATGATCTCGCCTATCTTGCTGGCAATCCACGAAGGCAGCCTCGGGGGTTTTGTTATTGAATGAAAGAATCTGCCTCCGTGGGAGAACAGAATGATCTGTGTGTTCATTACTCTTGAGAAATAAGATGATTTTCCAGATAGGAGGAGGGAATTGTGGTCACTGAAGGTCGATACATTGACATGCCCCATGGAGGAGAAAAACCTAACTATTGACGAATAGGTGGATGGGGAGAGACCGAACAGGCGGTCGAATCCCTCCGGACTGAGATAACGGTGATAGTATGCACTGTGCGGGTTATTGAGATCTGCGAGATACCTGGAAAGCATGGAACTATTTGCGTACTTAAGAAAAATAAGAATACTCATCGAGCCCCTGTATTCTCCCACCGGATTTGAGCTGCTGAGAAGAGAGTGGGGGATCTTAATGTGCAGCGGCACCAAACGCGTTTTCCCGCCTGAAGATGCATCAGAGGTATGAACCGCAATCTGCGATAAGGGTGTTGACACAACCAGCAATGCCGCACCGATCACGAAGATAAGGGTCAGAATCCTCATTGATTATCCTCCGGTTCAGGGGTGTTGAAAATCATGATCCACAATATCATGGCTACATCATAAATAAATGTAAACATTTTTTATGGCCCACCAGGCTATAGCATTCTCACTGAAGAAAGGGTTCCGCAAGCACTCTCTTGATCCATGGAATTACCTCTCTGAAGAAAGAGGGACCGTGGTGAGCAAAGAAGTCAAGGTCTCCGGGAGTCTTGAAAATCAAATCATTACTGTAAGCTGTCAATCTATCCCATCCCCTCTCTCGCACCAGCGATCGAAATTTATCGCCACTCATACCGCTGAACATTTTAGGCTCATAGATTACCACGTCAGGATCTGCGGAAAGAATCCGATCGTCTGACGGCTGGAGCCATTCTCTGTCAGCATTTGAGTAAATGCTTTCAAAACCGAAATACGAAAGTGTGTCGGTGATGTAAGAATACCTACCGAATGTTACCGGCCCACCCAGATCAATCTCAAGATAATAGGTGATCCTCCTGCCCAGGTCTATGGGACGCAGATGCTCAATCAACATCTGAACAAGACCATGAGCTTCATCTGATCGATTCACGGCACCACCAATCTGGATGAACATATCCAGAATGCCCATGATGGTTCTCGGTAACTCAAAGACCACGGTGGGATAACTTGATGAAAGTTCCTTCAAAAAACCTTCCGGATAGCCAGAAACACCGAGAATCAGGTCGGGCTTTAACTCATCGAGAAGTTTTCTATTCACCGTTCCGTAGGAACCGATTTTTCTCTTTGAAGCAGCCTTTTCTGGCCTTCTGCAGAACGCTGAGACCCCTGCTATCTCTCTATCAAGAGATAGATCGAAGAGTGTTTCGGTTATGGCAGGGCTGAGACTGACTATTCTTTCCGGTGTTTCGGGAATCTCCACGACATTCCCCCTGAAATCCCTGAATTCTCTCATAGGTGTGATCAATCTTCGATCATATTAAAACCTAAAGCAATTTTCCCTGCACCTTTCTCTTCCTCAGAGAAACAAAGTATCTGGTAAGTGACCTGTGCTGTCTGAATGATGTAACACTCACGACATCAAATAAAGAAGCTGAATACCTCTCCACGAGTTCCATATCTGGAGTGATCATGGAAATATATCCTGAATCCCTGAGAAGGCTAAAAAATTTAGGAAACATCAGGCTGTACAGTTCATCGACCGAATAGATGGGATTTGGAGAGCTCCTCCCATATGGAGGGTCGGTTATTATGGCATCGAATTTTTCCTCAAACTCAAATCCGATGATGTTGCCCCTCAAAACAGTGCCACTGAGATTATAGTATTTGAGGTTGAGCCTAGAGCCGCTCACCATTCTGAGAGAAACATCCACACCTGTGACCTTCCTACCCATTAGAGCTGCCTCAATCAATATACCTCCAGTCCCGCAGAAGGGATCGAGTACTCTATCGCCTGATCGGGTTTGGCTCAGATTCACCAGAAATCTAGCGTACTTCGGAGGGAGAGTGATTGGAGAAAAGAAAGGCCTAAGAGGTGCCCTTCTCCTGTTCTCAAATTTTCGGTCTCTCTGGAATTTAAGTATGCCGAGGTACCATTTATCGATGTAAACAGCCCTTACTATGAAATCAGGATTTTTGAAACTGATGGATCTTTTTCCTTGGAGAGCTGAGCCCAGGGCTGATTCCGAAATTTTTTTCTCTGACAGGTAATGTGTGACCCTGACGTGGAAGGTGCCATCTGGAAGAAGAGTATCACTGAGTTCGTCAAGATCCTCAAAAGTTGTAAGAACCTCAGATGCATAGTTCAGGAAAGCCATCTCTTTGATCGATGAGAGATCAGCACGAACGACCGCAAGATTCTCTCTACGAACGATGACACGAAATTCCGGAAGAAGGCTAGAAAAGGATAGCAGGATATTTGAAACGGCCAAGAACGATTCCCTGGTGAATTCGAGGATGTACTCTCTCAACTCTTATCCTTGTACCGATCTTAAGTAATTTGCTTGAGCTCTCTGTTAAAATCAGCCAGGAGATCCTCAAAGTTCTTACTCAGACGTTTTATGGATCTGTTCAGCGCTGCCTGAGGGCTTCCTCCCTTAACCTTTATGATGATTTCAGGATCATCTATGACAGGGTGGCGTATGTAATATCTCGCCTCCTCAACCATGTCATCCTTCAACATTTCCTCGATCAGAGGCTTGAGGAGAGTGTTGTCATAGTGCAGCATCTTCAGCTTTATTGATTTCTTCTGTTTTTCCACTATCTCGAGAGAAGATTCCATTGGTGCTCAATATAACATTGATATAAATCTTTATCTTAATTAACCTTCAGGGAAAAATCTCGAAACGTTCATTGCGTCAAAAAAGGGGCAGAAGATTAGAACCTTTGGCTTAAGAGACCAGAACAACAGTTTCATAAGCAGCTCAAAGATATAAACGGGAATTATAATATAAAACGGTGAAATACCTACCTGTAATGAGATCTGATATGATTGCTGGCGAGAGGAGGCTGAGCGGATCTCTTCAGCCAGATTTCACCCATATTTCGTTTTTTGTATTGCCGAATTCATTTCTTAGCACTCTCTCTGTGAAAAGGTGTAAAAATGTCTGCCCATAATAGAATTCTCATTGTAGGAGGTGGAAGTGCAGCCATAGCTCTTGCGAACAGGCTGAGGAGGTTAAATTCTACCGATGACCTCAGCATTACGCTCATAGGAGATCAGCCCAAGCACTTCTGCAAATCAGATGGTACGCTGATTTCCCTTGGTTTGAAGGAGTACAGGTCCAGTGTTAAGGCAACGAGGTTTTTACTTTCCAGTGGAATTCGCTACGTTAGAGACTATGTTACAAATATCCGGGTTAATGAAAAGGTCGTAAAAACTGGATCCAATGAGATCTTCAAATTTGACAGGCTTGTTCTGGCCACAGGCACTGTTCCCGCGACTTACCAGATACCGGGATATGATGGCGAGGGTAAACACTTTAGAGATCTTCAGCACGCCCTTGAACTGAGAAAAAATATTGAAAAGTTTAAAGGTGGACGTGTTGTTGTCGGTCTAAGCGGCCCTCCGCTTCACTGTCCCCTTGATATTCATGAATTCGCACTGTTGTTTGCCGAGATGGTGAAGAACGGCAGGCTCCCAAAATCTGAAGTCCATCTTGTTTATCCTGATGCCGATCTCTTTGGCCATGAGAATATCTCTTCACTCCTGAATGATTTATACCACAAGATGGGAGTTAACATTCACACAAATTTCAGGGCAGCTGAGATAAGCCAAAAAAACCGGGAGCTAATATCTGAATCCGGTGAGATCCTGAACTATGATCTGCTGGTGCTGACTCCCTCTGTATCTGGTAGCACATCCCTTCAGAACATCGGTATAACAGACGAGGGTGGCCTCGTGAGGGTAGATAGGGAAACTTTGAAGGTTGAGGGTGCAGAGAACCTATATGCTATTGGGGACGCCACCATCAACGAGGTTCCAAAATCAGAACTTTCAACGGTCTATCAGGTAAAGTACCTGTCCAGGAGAATAACGGACGAGATCAGGGGTCTTGAATCAGAGGAAAGATATGATGGTACAACTGGTTGCAGTGCAATGGTTGGTGGTAGAAAGGGAATCAGCATTTCGTATAATTATGAGGAGCCCCCGAGAACGCCCCTTCCCAGTGAGAGTGATTTCTGGTATCGCCTTAACTATTCTGATACTTATTTTTCCGCGGTAATTAGAGGAATAATATGAGGTGAATATAAAATGAATGCTATAAATGAGAAAGAGCTTGATAATGAAAGAGATGGAATAGAAGAGCTACTGAGGTTCGTTTACGAAAATAGTGAGCTAACCCTCGAACTGGTCGAACTCCTGGAAAAACTCAACACAAGCGGTGTGCTGAAGACTCTAATAAAAATAGTCTCGAATCTGGTTCCAACAGACAAAACTGTCCTTACCTCATACCTTGAGTCAGATGAAGCGATGAATGCCATTGGGAAGTTGGTAAATGTCCTGCCTGCTCTGAGCACCGCCCTATCCTCTGAGAAGAATAGAGATCTCATCAAACTCATCCTGTTCAACAGCGAGGCGCTTTCTGATGCTCTGATAAATGGTGCTAAGAATCCGGAACCTCTCGGGTTAATGAAAATGATGTCTCTCATGAAGGATCCGGAGCTCTCCAGAGCAACAACAGGATTTATTCACATGCTGATGGCCCTCGGGTCATTGCTTGAAAAAGCATAATCCCACTCAATACCTCGCTTTCAGCTATCGTAATGCGTTATTCAGAGGTCCACCATAGAGGGTGTTTTCAGTTCTCCTGTAATTTTTCCTGGTGGCTGGGCCTCAAACGGATATCTTTGATACCCAACGTAAATTCCACAATCACCTATGCAATTTTGTTTCAAGAATGCCCGGCAGAAGAGATTTTAAACAGAATGCCCATTCCGAACTGATACTGGGATGGGAAAGATCATATGTTTTGATGTGGGAAGACTACCCTATGAGAAAGCACTGAACCTCCAGGAAGCAACCGTTCGCGCAATAAGGGAGAGGATCGTTGAAGAGGTTTTCTTTTTCACTGAGCATGATCCGGTATACACTGCGGGCATTCACCAGAAGAAGAGCGATGATCCTGAAGGAATTGAGGTAATCAGGGTAAGAAGGGGTGGGAAAATTACATTCCACGGCCCCGGACAGATTGTTCTGTACATACTGACCGATCTATCCAGGCGGAAACTGAACATAAAGGAACTCATTATTTTGGTCCAGAATTCTGTGATTGCTACGCTCTCTGGATACGGTTTACCAGCCGAAGGGAGACTCCATGAAGAGACGGGAGTGTGGACACGGGGAAGAAAGATATGTTCAATAGGGTTTCAGTTGAATGGCTCCATAACCATGCACGGAATCGCCCTGAACGTGACCACCAACATGAGCTATTTCGAGAAAATAAAACCCTGTGGCTTTCCATCCAGCGTGATGACATCGATGATGATGGAGTTGAATGGTGATGTGGATATCAACGATGTGAAGAAGAGACTCTGGGAGAATATAAAATTAAATCTCGGGGTTAAGGAATCTGTTTGCATCACGGAGCAGGATTCTTTCCTTGGGCTGCTGTCTAGTGAGCAATCGTCTGAGACTGCTCTCTGAGGAACTGCGACAGGTAATAGAAGGATCCTGTTCCCTTACCGGTGCTTCCGCTGGCCTTCCATCCCACAAATGGCTGGGAACCAACCATTGCCCCTGAAGAGCCACCTGATCTTCTGTTAGCATAAATCACACCCACCTCAATGTTGTCAAAGTACTCCTTTATCTCTTCCGGATCCTCCGTAAATATACCACCGGTGAGGCCGTAATCGAGTTCATTTATTTTTTCAATGGCGGTATTCAGGGAATCAACCCTCACAACAGCTATTATTGGCAAGAAAAGCTCCTGTTTGAGGATGAAGCTGTCTTCTTTGACGTCTGTTACAACCGTTGGCTCAACGTAATAGCCGTCCCTATCCAATACCTTTGCTCCAGTTAAAATTTTACCTTCATTCGGTAGCTGTTCAATGATTTTCTTGTACTTTTCAAAGGCCTGCTTATTTATAACGGGTGTTACAAAAGCATCCTTTTCCTTGGGGTCTCTGGGCGTAATTTTTTTGACCTTCTCGATAAAAATGTTCATGAATTTATCGTAGATCGAATCGTCAACATAGGCTATAGAGCAGGCGCTGCATTTCTGCCCGGAGTATCCAAAAGCAGAGCGCATTACACCATCGGATGCTTTGTCAAGATCTGCTTTTGAGGTGACTATGATGGCATCTTTGCCGCCCATCTCGGTTATAACCGGCTTGACGCGCTTTTTGGTAGCGTTGTGGAATATACTCATACCGGTCTCCCTTGAACCGGTGAACACTATACCATCTACCTGATCGTGGGAAGAGATGGTATTACCAATAACACTCCCGGAACCAGTTATGAACGCGATAACATCGGAAGGAATTCCAGCATCGACGAGTATCTTGACAAAGAGATAGGACGCGAGAGGAATGTCGCTTGAGGGTTTCAGAAGAACGGAGTTCCCGGTTACCAGTGGACCAACAGTCATACCGACGGTGATTGAGAAGAAGTTAAATGGAGCTATAACAGCGAAGACACCATAAGGTTTCATCACACTTCTACTCTCTTCATTCTCATATCCCTTTCCAGTGAAACGGTCAAATCCCTGATTCTCTATGAGATTAAGAGCATAGTATCGCATGAAGTCTATAGCCTCATCCACATCACCCATAGCTTCGTACCTGTTCTTTCCGTGTTCGTACGCAAGAAGGGCTGCCAGCTCAAATTTCCTCTCTGCCATTATATCCGCTGCAGCTAACAACTTTCTAGCCCTGACAATATACCCTTGCTCATACCACGCCTTGTAGGATTTTTTCAGGAAGCTAACAGCAGAATCCACATCGTCGGATTTGGCCTTCTGAAATTTTGCAATAACTTCCGTGTTAATAGGTGAGATATCATCGAAGAGCTCCCTACCTGTTTCTTCATGGGGAAGGAGAAGGGGGTACTCACGGTTAAAGTACTTTTCCCTGACCTCCTTGAGGGAAGCCTCATACATATCATCAAATTCTTTTTCTCTCCCAGCTGCTTTCATGTTGATATAAGTATTCTCATTCTTAAAAGGCATAAGAGCGTATAGCTTCAAATAATATACATTTTCGGTTTCTGCATATCTTTTCCGGCAAGTCATTGTTTATCTATCAATCAGGACCGATTGAGTCTCGAATTTTGTATGTGAGTAACTAGAATTAATCCTGGATCAAGAGGGAAAAATATTGAAAAAAAAGGATGCTTCTTGAGTGATCGATGAGAAGGTAAACAATGGAAGAACTGGATAAAAGGGCATCGGGAATTATGGGAGCGATCCTGAACAGATGTAGAAGGATCAAGGCTCCAGAATAGCATGAAACAGAAACAATGCTTTCCTTATTTTAGAGGCTTCTACGGAAACTTAAAATAATGTATCTGATAACCACATAGATGAATGTAAAGTGCATGTCGTGTGGACATCGCCGCGAAGGTCTTGAAAGGCTTTGCCCCGAATGCGGACATCCTTTTGAAATCATTCCGGATGGCAAATTTAACGACACAGTTACCAAGAATTTTAATTACATCAAGGAGTGGGTTTCACTGGGAGAGACCACAACCCCGCTGATAAAGTTCGATAAAGTATCGTTCAAACTTGATTATTTTCAGCCAACATTCTCATATAAGGACAGAGGCTCCAGAGTGGCAATTTCCTTTCTGTTAAAATATCTTAAGAAAGGAGAGATCACCGAGATCAACGAGGATTCTTCGGGAAATGCCGGGGCATCCATAGCAGCTTACGGTGTGGCGGCAGGATTCAGAGTGAATATCTTTGTTCCTGATGATGCTAATCCAATAAAACTGTATCAGATTAGAGAATACTCAGCCAATGTAATTAAAATACCGGGGGGAAGAAACGCTGTTGCAGAGGCCGCATCGCAGCACGTGGGTTTCCATTTGAGTCATGTTCTATTCCCGGAATTTAGAGATGGTATCAGAACTCTAGCATATGAAATCTTCAACCAATTCAGTGGTAAGCTACCTGACAGGGTGTTTATACCAATATCTGCTGGTTCGCTTTTTTTAGGATTGTATTCTGGCTTTCAACACCTCGTAGATTCCTCTGAGATTGACGAGATACCGGAAATAATCGGGGTTCAACCTCAACTGATCTCCCCGATCTGCTCCTCGGTGAACGATACAAACTGGATCAATAACGGAGATACATCCATAGCTGACGCACTAGTAACAAGAAATTCGCCACTCGCGCCGTTCGTTATAAACCGCTTGAGAAAACACGGTCACTGCGTTTCTGTCTCTGAAGAGGAAATAATCGGTGCGAGAGAGGAACTGGCAAGAAAAGGAATTCTTACAGAGTACAGCTCGGCCACTGTTTATGCTGCCTTCAAAAAGCGCCCCTATGACGGAAAGAATCTTCTCATCTTGACTGGAAACGGACTTAAAAACGCGGTTCCATTACCAGTAGAGAAGAAAACAGAGAAGGATATTCAAGATTGAACTGCGACAATTTTCATTGCTGGCTTTAATAAAATTAAACATAGCATCTTCTCATCCCTGGCAAGAAAAGATGGGGTTGCACTGGTGATTCCTTTCATTTTGATAGCGGAATACCTTTGATGAATCCAGATCCGCTATTAATTCATTTTTAACAGACATTCATATTAGTGTCCACTTATGATTGCACGGGAACTACAGAACACATAGGAATTAGCATGCCGAAAGGGCCTATTACTTTCAGTTAATGATGGCCTGCCAATCCCACAACAAGCAGCCGCTCATTTCATGATGACAAAGTATTTCTTGTATACTGAATGAGAATGAATTCTGGGATGGAAAAAACCAGCTTACTCCAGAGTAATTCTCCCACAATTCTGAGACGTGATCTAACGGCGCTCTGATACACGCCCTCTCATTGAGCCAAGCAGAGATACCATATATAAATGTTTCTAAGGAACCTAAGAATTCTACCACAAAAGACATGCGGAAGCCGGGATTCGAACCCGGGTTAGGGGCTTGGGAAGCCCCGGTGATAACCACTACACTACTCCCGCTGAGAAACGTTTATTTAAAAGAGAGATAAAAAAATTTTGTAAGGGGTCAGTAATAACCCCTGAGCTTCATTGCATCCGCGACCCTTTTGATTGACAGCGTGTACGCAGCCATTCTCGGATCTACCTTCAGCTTATCTGATTGATCAAATACCTCTTTGGTGGCCTTGCTCATTTTTTTATCAAGTTTTTCGTACACGTCATCTTCGTCCCAGTAATATCCGCTTACATTCTGAACCCACTCAAAGTACGAGACCGTGACGCCTCCAGCGTTTGCAAGGAAGTCAGGAATAACAACAATATTTTTCCTGTAAAATATCTCATCGGCCTCTGGAGTCGTTGGTCCGTTCGCAAGCTCTAGAATTATCTTGGCTTTAACCCTATCCGCATTTTCAGCGGTAAGAACTTCTTCAATTGCTGCTGGGATAAGAACATCCACATCTAATTCAAGCAGATCCTCGTTGCTTATATCCTTAGCTCCCGGATAACCTTTGACTGAACCCGTCTTTTTCTTGTGCTCGAGCACCTCATCAAATTCAAAACCGTCCTTGGAGTATATGCCACCCTTTGTATCAGAAATTGCGACGACCTTTGAGTTAAACATCTCTCTGACAAGCTTTACGGCAAACTGTCCCGCATTTCCAAACCCCTGAACGGCAACCGTGGCCTTTGACAGATCAAGCCCTATTCTCTTTGCAACCTCTCTGAGGGAGTACATTCCACCTCTGGCTGTTGCATCGCCACGACCCTTGGAACCTCCCAGTTCAAGGGGTTTGCCTGTTATCACACCGGGAGCAGATCTCCGCGTGAGCTTTTCATATTCATCCATCATCCAGGCCATTATCTGCGGAGTTGTGTAGACATCTGGTGCAGGTACATCAACCTCAGGGCCGATGAACTCTCCAACAGCTCTCACATAGCCCCTGCTCAATCTCTCAAGTTCACCGGGGCTGAGCTTCTTGGGATCACATATAATGCCACCCTTTCCTCCGCCCAGTGGAATGTCGACAATGGCAGTTTTCCAGGTCATCCAGGCAGCGAGTGCCTTTACCGTGGAAAGTTTCTCTTCCGGATGGAACCTTATCCCTCCCTTCAAAGGACCACGGGCATTGTTGTAATGGACTCTGAAACCAGTAAAAGTCTTCGTGGTGCCGTCATCCATCTTTACGGGAATCCTGACCTGCAGAATCTGCATCGGTTCCCTCAAAATCTCCAGAGCCTGCTCATCGAGCCTTATTATCTTTGCAGCCTTCTCAAGCTGCGCCACGGCCATTTCAAACGGATCCATTTTGCCATTTTCTTGACCCATCTTCATTTCCTACCCCGAGGGGCATGGGGATATTGCTGGATACTAAATTAACATTCCCTGATATATTATATCAATCCGTAAAACGATGGCACAGCATCTTATGGAGTTCCCGAAAATGTAAATAATCAAATCCGGTAAAAAGCTTACATATGAAGGTAGAAGGTAAACAGCCATATGGCCACGATGATCCACACCACGGTATTGCATAAACCGGGATGCACTCAACATTACGATAATTGTATATCCTTTATGTTTGAAACATAACAATGCGGTTTCCAATATTTGATCCATTATCTGACAGATGTCATATTTATTTAATGATGTAATCATTAATTCATGTCCGATCCCATCAGGAAAGCTCCGAATAATGTCTGTTCAGGCCTTTCACAGGAAACCCTTATCTATCTGAATTCAAAGAAGATCAATCTGCTTGAACGCCCAGTACTGCTTGCTATATCAACAATGAGGAATCAGGACTTAACGGATATTGCAATTATAGAGGGATAAGCAAATCCCAGATCTCCAAACTGGATACAGTGAGACCATACCAGATCTTCGTTGAGATGTTCTATTGCCTTATGTATCCGCATATAATGTCGCATAACCTTTCCGAATACGGAAGCTTTCTCAATATCATAGGCATAGATTCAACGTTTATACGCCTGCATTGTGTTCCACGGAACGCACGGTTTAATGGTGTGACACCAGAGAACCTGTTTTCCTGTTTGCCAGTTCAGGTTCAACCAAGCATCTTGCGGTCTGTGGATTAGCGATCATGCGATTCAACAGGTAACCAATTTACGTTCCGAATAACTTAACATCTTTATATCAATGCACAATATCTCGTAGAAATATGAAGATCATACTGATACGAGGTGAAGGAATAAATGGTTGCCGGTAACTGTATATCCTGCGGCGTTGGACTTGTTGATGCTGGTTTCTCTCAGTTCTACTGCCCAAACTGTGGGAATGTTCTTATTGGAAGATGTAAAACATGCCGTGAACATTCAACTCCGTACGTCTGCCCCGACTGCGGCTTTGTGGGTCCTTAGAGGTGTTAAGATGGGAGAAGTAATGGTAACCTTCAAGGTGCTTCCAGCCGA
This sequence comes from Thermoplasmata archaeon, assembly GCA_015520045.1. Classification (GTDB taxonomy): domain Archaea; phylum Thermoplasmatota; class Thermoplasmata; order Thermoplasmatales; family Thermoplasmataceae; genus WAQW01. Next base: position 22,160 of record WAQW01000051.1, read on the forward strand.
CTCTGATACTGACATAAATGTGTTGAAGAGATCCGCCTCGGAATCTATAAAAGAGCTGTGTTCACTGGATAATTTAGCTGTCGTTGATATAGGCTACGGTCTCAAAGCTCTCAAGCTCACAATTAGGGTGGCTGATGAGGAAGGAAAGATCGGGGTGATAGAGGATAAATTGGGTTCCCTTCCAGAGGTTGGACAGGTGGACACGGAAGAAGTAACCTTAGCTTAAAGTTATGTGGTTATATGGCATAATTTTTCCGGTTCTGGAATTTTTTTCGGTCTTAGTCTTCATTTTCTTCCTCATTTTGTCGCTCCGGCGATATCGAGATAATGCGTACACACTGGAGAAAAAAAGGGTCAAACTAATTTATCCCTGTCGCGGCGTAGACTTTAATTTTGATTCAAACATTAAATCACTTCTCTCGCAAAATTACGATAATTATGACATAGTGGGAGTGGTGGACGATCGGAAAGATCCAGCATTCGATCACCTCACGAGAAATGGAATCCGGGTAGTGGTTTCCGATTTTGACTGTGAAACCTGCAGTGGAAAAGTAAAGGCCATAGCCACTATTCTTGAAAAGGAGAATGATGCTGACCTTTATGCAGTCGCAGATTCCGATGCCACGGTACGCCCTGAATGGCTCTCCCTTCTTGTGGCACCATTCAGTGACCCTTCAGTTGGGGTTACAACCACATTTCCTGTGTTTAAACCTGCAGGAGGATTCTGGTCCGTTGTCAAATCAGTTTGGGGAACTGTGGGCATGGGAATGATGCAATCGGATCTTACGCGTTTTGTTTGGGGAGGATCGATGGTCTTCAGGAAGGAGCTTATTGATGCCAAATCTCTGTCATTTCTCAAAGACCAGGTTTCTGACGATGTTGCAATCATGCGTATATCAAAAGAGAGAAAATATCGTGTTGAGTTCGTGAGATCGGCTTCACCAACCATATACAGCCCGGAAGACTTTCACACCTTTTTTGAATGGGCAAACCGCCAGACTGCCCTGACAGTATCCGCAGCACCAGAAGCCCTGAAGTACGGTATCATATTCTATTCTCTCAACTTGTATCTCCTGATCTCATCAATCATTTTTACTCTGTTGGCTTCTCCTTTCTTCCTCCTCCTGCTTCTTCCATTCGTGTTAAGCGGAATAAAAAATAGCATTTTGATCTCCCGCAGGAAGATAGCCGTTTTCGCCGTAACGTTTATGCTCCCGGCCCTGTACATAATCAACCTCATTATATCATCAAAAATGAGAAGCATCACCTGGCGGGGGAGGAAATATAAATTATACCCGTAGTGCTATACCTTCCTGGAGCTGATTGCTTTGACCGTCCGGAAGAGACTGTTTGGTACGAATGGGATCAGGGGTATACCGAATGAGGATCTAACTACAGAATTCTGCTCGTCCATAGGAAAAGCTATCGGTACATCTTTGTCAGGTTCTACCATAGCCGTGGGGAGGGATACAAGAATCTCCGGCGATTCGATTCTGAGTTCTGTGGTTGGTGGAATCACCTCCACAGGAAAGAGCGTAATAGATCTTGGAGTTCTGCCGACTCCTGCCCTGCAATATTATTGCAAGAAACACGGTATCTATGGGGTGATGATAACCGCATCACACAATCCTCCACAATTCAACGGGATCAAGTGTATAGACAGTGATGGCACAGAGCTCTCACGGGAAGATGAGGAGAGAATTGAGAACATATTTTATGATCAAGACTTTAAAACCGTTGCCTGGTATGCATTCGGAAGGGTTATTCCCTACATTTCGGCCATAAGGGATTACATCGAAGGCATAATCTCCCTCATCGATGCCGAAAAGATCAGGTCCGCAGGATTTCGTGTTGCCTTCGATGCGGGAAACGGTGCTTCATATTCTTCAACCCCTCTTTTGCTTGAGTCGCTTGGTTGTTCTATCACAGCCCTAAATTGCAATCCAGACGGTCGCTTTACCTCTCGCCCCTCAGAACCCACAGAGAGGAATCTCTCACAGCTGAAGGCCCTGGTGAAAGCGGGCGGATTTGACATCGGTATTGCCCACGACGGTGATGCTGACAGGGCGGTCTTCTTCACTGAAGAAGGAGAATTTATTGATGGAGATATTTCTCTCAGCCTCCTCGTTGACAGCATTATCAAAAGCGGAGACGTTGTCGTAACACCCATTAGCAGTTCTGATACCATTTCGAGAGTTTGTGAAAAAAAGGGAGCAAAACTCATCCGAACGAGAGTTGGCGCCCCCATTGTCTCAAGAGAGATGATCTCCCGCAGAGCAAGGATAGGTGGAGAAGAGAACGGAGGCATAATATTTTCTGATCATCAATACTGCAGAGATGGAGCCATGGCAGCGGCACTTTTCCTGAACCTAATGGCAAAAACGGGAAAAAGGCCTTCTGAACTGATATCCAGCCTTGATGCATATCATCTTCACCGCATCACGGTGCAGCTGACCCGAAAATGGGAGGATGTTGAGTCAAGGTTTCAGGAAGAGGTTTCTGGAATGGATATCGACCGTACAGACGGATTCAAGATATTCTTAAACGATGGGTGGGTCCTCGTCAGGCCATCTGGAACCGAACCGATCGTCCGGATCTACGGCCATTCCAAGAAAGCAAGCAGAGCAAGAGAGATAGCGGAAAAGTTCAGAGACATTATAGATAGATTGCAGAATCATAATGCCCGGTAGGCTTTTCTGAATCTGGATATTGCTGTTGCATTCCCCGCAATAGCGAAGATGATCATGAGAATAACGGAAGGGGTGACCCAAAACCCGAAGATATGAAAGCTGAACGGAACAGAAAACTGGAGCAGTGCGAATATCATCACGAGAACGAGTCGATCTGCCCTCCCCATTATTCCAGAGTAATCTCTCTTCAGTCCAAGTGCCTGGCTCTGGGTACCCATATAGCTTGTCATGAGAACGCCTTCTATTGCGAAGAAACCCAGAACGTCTGATCCGTAGGCACTGAGGCTGATGCCCGCGACCAGGGCCACATCAGAAAGCCTGTCGAGAAAATGATCTATCAGATCTCCCCTTCTGCTCTGTAATTTTCTCCTCCTTGCAACATTGCCGTCAACAGCATCCAGAATACCCGAGAGGATCACCAGAACGAAAGAGAGAAGAAGAAGATAACCACCAAAAAAATAGAAGAGCCCGGCAAAAAATGCTGCAACAAACGAAAATAAAGAGAGTATATTTGGATGAATGCCCATAAATGGAGAGGAGATACGGTCAAGCACTTTCTGAGTCTTGGGCCTCAAGCTGTCCAGAACCATGTATCTTCAACACCACTCACAAATTAATACTGTCGGTCCCGCCAACAAATTGGATAATTCTTTCAACCACCTCATCGGCGCCCATGGAACAGGTATCTATCCGAAGTATCCTCCCGGCGGGAAGCCTGTCAAGGGCTTCAAAATATAGGATGCCCGAAAGTTGCACATCAACATTTTCATCTATCTTGCTCTTAGGATATCCCCTGGACAGTAACCTTTTCCTGAGATCGATCTCCCCGCACTCCAGAATGATCACCATCCGGCAATCAAGCAGATGAGCATAGTGGGCTTCAACAGCAAATGCTTCAATCCTCTGACTGTTGAGGCATTCAATATCAACTTCATCACCATGGAGGCAGCCAGCACTTGCAGCAACGGCGTCAAGATGCTTACAGGAGTAACCCCTATCCGATAGTATATCGCAAATGGTGGTCTTTCCCGTTCCTGGAACACCGCTTATGCAAACTTTGATCACCGTTTCAACACCTCTCTCGGAAGGGGAGCCGAAAGATGCCTTCGGGCGCATACAGGAACTGTATAGTCACCGGGTGATATCTTTCTTTCCAGAGGAACGTAAGCTGGCAAATGAGATCTGGAACCGCAGGATCCACAGGTGTAATCAAATGCCCCCCTGGTGTCCATCCTGGATCCGCATTGAGGGCATACCGGAGGAGTTTTAATGTAGACTTTTGAAGTCGATAAAACCGACAGCTTTTCCACGTTTAACGTTCCCCTTATGTAAGATCCTGAAACGACAACCTCATCTCCGGGGCACAGTCCTGAGAAGATCCTGCGAAATTCTTTTGTTGGCTCAAAAGCGGCGAGCTTGATGGTTCTGCCAAGGGTAGATAAACTGCTGAAATAATGCCCTCCCCGGATATAGTGCGGATTTTCAGATATCACCCCCTGCACGGTGTAGGAGGAAAGATCCCTGAGCTCTCCTGCATACGGTATGAGGTGATCATCGGTTGCCTGATTGGTCTTGAACACGAAAACCCTCTGAACCGGCAGGTTAAATCTTTCGTTTATATCCAGAGAGAGGGACAGTAGTTTTTCAGGGTCGGTCCCCCGTATCCCATAGATGATTGGAGTTCTTGGCGAAGGAAATATTGTTGCTCTCCTGTTTCTGTGGTCCACGTTGTCAAAGGTGAAATCAAATGAATCAGCATAATCTGCAATACTGAACATCACATCCCTTGGAACGGGTTCCGGATGAGGATACTGATAGGCGAGAACCTCATATGTTACCCTCTCCGATGGCCATGATATGGATGCAAACGCACCAATGGTGCCCCTACCGTTCCCCAGGGAAAAAATTCTGGAACTGAATCTGCCTATGTAGTTGTTTGCAAAAATCCTATCAACCACACCCTTGACCGCAAGTTCATAAAAGGTGCCACCATCTCTCTCTTGAGCGAGAACCATACCAGGGTTTGTGTTGGCATCTCTGGAAGAATACTTCTTCACGATCTTCCAAAATTCCAGGATTTTCTTTTCCAGATCCGGTTCCGGTTCTACCACTCCGGCAACAATGGGTTCGCCGTTTACGTATCCGATGGTGAAACGCTTTCTCCCGCGATCCAGTTGGAGGGACAGGGCTCCGTTTCCACGTGTTCTGAACGGGATATTTGGATTCAGTCTCACCAGGCGAGGGTAATCCTCCACGTAAGAGGAAAACCGTTCCGCCGCGAGAGTCATGAGATATGTGGTGCACATCCCATCTGGACCATCAGTATCATCTATACCCAAAAACATTCACTTACCAAACCTCCGCTGCCTCTGCTGGTATGAGTATATGGCTCTGAGAAAATCTATCTTTCTCAGCGAGGGCCAGTTTACCTCAGTAAAATAAAGCTCAGAATAGGCACCCTGCCACAAAAGAAAGTTCGAAACCCTTTCCTCACCACTTGTTCTCAGTATCAGATCGGGATCAGGAAGGGAAGAATCATAGAGGTAGTCCCTGAACTTCTCTTCCGTTATGTCATCTACCGTGATCTTTCCGTCCATAACGTCCCTGACCACCTTCTTTATACCGTTGATTATCTCCTCCCTGCCGCCATAGCCAATGGCGAGGTTTAATCTGAAGTTACTGAACTGTGATGTAAATTTTTCAGTTTTTTTTATTGTCTCCACCAGATAACGTGGCAACCTACCAAATTCCCCGATAACCTTCACCCGCATACCATTCCTTCGAACTCTTTCATCTACCATAAGATTCTCGAGAGATCTGTTAATAAGCTTGAAGAGGAAATCGACCTCTTTTTTATTTCTCTTGAAATTCTCCGTAGAAAATCCATACACGGTAACAATCTTTATACCGATATCCATGCACCACTGGAGAACCTCCTCCAGTTTATCCTTACCCTTCACGTGGCCATCATTCGGATCCATACCCTTTTGAGCGGCGTAACGTCTGTTCCCATCAGTGATGATGCCGAGGTGTCTTGGCTTCTCACCCTTTTTGATTTCCTCCAGAAGAAATTTCTCCAGAACCTCTGCGGCAACATCACCAATTTTTTCGGATATGACCATTGTACCGCATATCTATTAATTATATTTAGATTAATTTGATAAGATCGAGAGAGAACATCATCTCATTCCTGGAATACCCATGAACCTCACGCTTTGATACTATATCAAAACCTTTTGCGCGGAAATCCTGCATTCTTGCAGCGATCCCTTCATGATCGCAGATCTCGTAATAATTAAGGATTCCACCTCTCCTCAGTGAGCCCCTTGCAAGTTCAACATATCTGGCGGATTCGTGAGGAAGGTTCATTATGATCCTATCCGCTTTTGATAATCCTGGCATGGCACGTGAAACATCCTCGTTTATGGCTGTAATGTTACCCTTGAGCCTGTTAAGCCCCATGTTCTCCTTCAGAAGAGATATGGCGAGAGGATTCTTATCTATTGCCACAATTTTCACAGAGTGCATACGCGCGATGAGAATGGAGAAAGGACCCACTCCCGAGAACATATCAATGATATATTCACCTTCCTTAACGGATCTTGCAACCCTCATCCTTTCGGTCGCAAGGCGTGGAGAAAAATAGACACCGGAAAGATCAACACGCAAAACGATCCCGTTCTCCCTGTGCAGGGTGGTGGTATCATCAACACCGGCCAGCAGCTTCATATTACGTATCCTCAGGTCACCTGAGATTCCGGTATCAAGGTATACTGATCTGATATGGCCATTCGTGCTTATGATGTTTCTTGCAAGAAGCTTGACATTTCGCCCTATGTTTTTGTGGAAAACCGCGATGCTGCCAATAGTATCGTAAGAGCCTCTGATCTTAGAAGGATACTTCCATAGTTCATTCCTGACCCCCTCGAGGCCGATGATTTCCATGCCATCTCTACTCACACGTTCCTTCAACGGGATATATACAAAATCTTTATCGCTGAATATTTTGTAAGAGTAGTCAATCGCACCGAGCGACCTCAGCGAATCTATGGTCTTCTGGGCCTCTATCTTCGAAACTCGCCCATGCAGTTTCATGAGAACCCCTCCATCTGCTTCTTCGCCGTCATTATTATACTCTTTGCCAACCTTTGTGAGAATCCATATATGGAGGATATTGAAGCCTCTGAAGCGTTTGCTATGGATTCGATGCTTCTGAACCCGTTCTCATAAAGCCTTCTTGCCCTCACACGCCCGATTCCACGAATGAGTGTAAGTGCGATCACGTCTTCCCTCACTCCTTCCTTTATTCTGAAATTGAGATTCTCAAGCTGCAAATGTACCTCAGGCTTGAACTTCCTTGATAACCTTGAGAGAGAATAGGATATCCAATCGGCGGAAGATGTTCTGCTCTGCAGGTCTCCGTAGCCTATTGCGTACTTATGCTCAATCACCCTGAGAGGGACCTCATTTATCCAGTCGTGGAGCACGACAGCAGTCTTTGCGGCATTAAGGTCTTCATCGGTCTCTATCTCCTCATCTATATTCATTAAGAATGCATTAACAGAAGCATAGTCGCTCTTCCTGTAGGGAATCGGCAGCATATCCGGGACCTTACATATATGGAAGAGAGCGGAATCTACAGAGTATCTTTTGTTCAGGAATTCCCTGAGAATCAGGGATGTTACTGGATCTATATAGAGCTCGCTGGTAAGTTTCCCAAATTGAGTTGCAACCAACCGTTCTCCTCTTTGCCTGACAAACTCATTATCGATCAGAAACTCAATGGTCTCACCGATATTATCAGAGAAGAAGCGGGGGCCGTGCTGGAGTGCATAGAAGGTGCCTGACAGGAATTTAAGAATCTCATCAGAATTCCTTGCAATCTCCGTTGATATGAGGGAAAGTACCATTTTCCTGAGAAAAGATGGTGAGCCGATCATGGACATTATGGGGTGTGGAGGCGAGTAGAGTACCTCTTCTGCAATCTCACGGGATCTCTCGCTTGAGGCGTATATCAGCGCGTAGCCCTTTGTGTCGAAACCCGGTCTACCTGCCCTTCCAACCATCTGATTTATTTCAATGTCTGGTATGAAATGAGAGTAGCCCCCACTGTATCTCGTAATGTCTCTGACCACCACAAGTCTAGCTGGAAGATTTACTCCCGAGGCCAGGGTGGGAGTTGCAAAAAGGATCTTTATCTTCCCCTCCACGAAGAGGCTCTCGATAAGGTTCCTCTGCTTCCCTGAAAGGCCAGCGTGGTGGAATGAAACTCCTCTGGATATTACACGGTTTAGAACCTCATCGTAAATATCCTGTTCCTCCAGTTCCTTTGTAGAAATTTTACTGCCACCAAAATTGAGCTTCCCCGCATAGCTCTTTGAGAATTCCTCAGCTCTGCGGCGAGAATTCACAAAGATTAAAGCCTGCCCCCCCTCTTTGATGTGGCGAACTGAAATACCCAGAACAGGATCCGTTTCAGAGAATTCCTCGACACTGCCATCATCGTATTCTATCCCCTTTCCGTGGATTATGCCGCGAACGAGCGGAACCGGCCTGAAGTCGCTAACCACCGAAACTCCCCCAATCCATCTGGCAAACTGCTCATGGTTGGGCAGTGTGGCAGATAGGCAGAGCAATGTTGCATCAGGATTTACGTGCTTTACCGTTGTTATCAGGAATTCCATCACCGGTCCACGATTCTCGCTTCCTATGAGATGGGTTTCATCGAACACGACAAGGCCAACATCCAGGAGAGCAAACGGATCGTGCCTGATCATGGAGTCTACCTTCTCTGATGTGGCGATCAGCACATCCGATCTTCTGATTATGTCAAAACCCTCATCGTAATCTCCCGAGGCAACTCTTACCCTCAAACCATAAGCGCTTAGTTTCTTCAGTTCGTTGTATTTTTCACTGGCCAAGGCTTTCAGTGGAACCACATAAATACTCTTCCGGCCAGAAAGGAAGGTATCAAATATTGTGACGTAAGCTATGAGTGTTTTTCCTGCCGCTGTGGGAACGCTCACCACAACATTCTTTCCTTTTCGTATAGCTTCTATTGCCTCAATCTGGTGCTGGTAAAGGTCAAGATCTTTATTGGCATATATGGAAAGAAATTCAGGGGGGAGCCCGAGGGAACTTAACTTCATCTGTACCCGATAGCATGTTATTTTATAAGTATTGAAACATTACATGGAAAAACAGGTCGTTACGATGAGCAAGGGTGTTCACATTATAGCAAACGTTGCCCAGAGCTTAAACGGGGTGATTTCTGGAGATTCTCCCAGACGGGTGATCATCTCGAACCGTGAAGATCTGGAGAGGGTTCACAGGTTGAGAGCACAATCCGATGCTATCATTGTTGGAGCAAATACTGTTAAAAGTGATAATCCAGATTTAAAGGTCAACCGAACCTACTTTAACTCCTCATCCCAACCTGTAAGAATTATTCTGGACGGAAAACTAACAATACCGGATGATAGCAAGGTTCTAGATGGCTCATCAAAGACGCTTGTCTTCACGGCCAACAGAGAAAGAAAAATAAAGGGAGCTGAAACCATTCTCTCCGAATATGATAGGATTCCTATCGATTTCATTGTTGAGGAACTTGCGAAGCGCAGTATCAAGAATGTGTTGATAGAAGGTGGTGCTTACACCATCAACACATTCCTTCAAGAGGGAGTTGTTGATGAGTTCTATCTGTTCATAGGCAACGTTATACTCCCAGAGAATGGCATTCACCTTTTCAGGTCCACAGAACAGATAAGAAATGTTATTCTCAACCGAAGCATATTGGGAGATGGCTTACTGCTGAGCCTGGATGCCAGGAAAATTGGTGAGGAAAAATGAGTGAAACAGGATATCTAAGATTAGAATGGGCAAGGAACCACATGGATGTCATGAGCAAAGTAAGGGAGCGCTTTACCGAGAAGAAACCTCTCAGAGGACAGAAGATAAGCATGGCTCTTCATGTTGAGGCAAAAACGGGCATATTTGCCCTTCTCCTGAGGGAGGGTGGCGCAGACGTCAGGTTAGCCTCTTGCAATCCCTTGAGTTCAGACAACGATGTCGTTGATTCCCTAAAGAAGGATTACAATCTCCCGGTTTTTGCCAGAAAAGGGGAGTCAAGAGATGAGTACTACGAACATCTAAACAAAGTGCTGGATCAGAAGCCAACGATTATCATTGATGATGGTGGTGATCTGGTTAAGCTCATTCACGAAGAGCGCAGGGACCTTATTGACGGAATAATAGGTGGAAACGAAGAAACAACAACAGGAGTTGTAAGGCTGAAGGCCATGGATAAAGCTGGAGCCCTGAAGTTCCCCATGTTCAATGTTAATGATGCCAAGATGAAACACTTTTTCGACAACAGATACGGAACCGGCCAGAGTACCCTTGATGGTTTTATGCATGCAACAAATCTTGTGATAGCGGGAAAAAAAGTGCTCGTCGCGGGGTATGGTTTTTGCGGCAGAGGCATAGCGATGAGAATGAAGGGCATGGGAGCAAATGTTACGGTTACAGAAGTGGATCCTGTGAAAGCAATTGAGGCTGCCATGGACGGTTACCGCGTTGATAAGCTGAACCGCGCAATACGAGAATCTGACATAGTTATCACGGCGACGGGTATGAAAAATGTCGTTTCGTATCAGGATTTCACAGTAGCAAAAAAGGGGGTTGTTGTTGCAAACGCTGGCCACTTCAATAATGAACTGGACGTTGATTCTCTGGAGAAGAATTCCATATCTAAAAAGCAGGTCAGGGATAACGTTACCGAATACAAGCTTGACAATGGGAACATAATAAACCTCATCTCGGATGGAAGGCTTGTCAACCTCGCATCCGGGCAGGGACACCCAGTCGAGATAATGGATATGAGCTTCTCCATACAGGCACTGGTTGCAGAATACCTTGCCAAAAATCACGAAACACTGGAAAACAGACTGTATCCAGTTCCACAGCAGATAGATGAGGAAGTTGCCAGAATTAAACTCGAAACCATGGGTATTCAGATTGATAGGTTAAGCGATGAGCAGCTAAAATATCTCGAAACCTGGAGCGAAGGTACGTAATGTCTGTGCAAATTTAATTATAAACTTAGTATTACCTAAAAGCATCATATGCCGCCGTAGCTCAGCCTGGCAGAGCGCGTGCTTGGTAAGCACGAGGTCGCGGGATCGAATCCCGTCGGCGGCTTTTACTATGATCGAGGGTATTCAATTACCGGATCTATCGTTCCATGATAAATTGTGGGAAATAGCTTCTCTCCACTGTATTACTGCCTGATTTTCCCTCTATTTTCCATGATCTCCATATGCCGCGCTATCCTGTCGAGGAATCCTGCCCTCATAAGGTTGTAGCAAATTTCTGTGAAACGTGTTCTAAACCTTATCTCTGTATTGTTGTTAACGTGGTCTGTTATCTACAGCACACCCACGCTTCCTGAGTATGGGTTTATGAAACATATTTCCGTAATGTCTTCAGGAATCCTTACAAATTATCGTTTATGCATCTGCTACTTTTTACGTAAACCTCTGTTGAATTTTCCCAGTTCAAGTACTGATATGGCAATAACGACTGCTAGAACAAAAATTGAAGAAACAAATGGATAAATGTATATGGTAGACTGTGGTTTGTTAAGTATAGTGATGAATGTACCTGAGACATTTTTTGACAGCTGATAACCTTGCGCCGCGGTCATACCTTTCTTTCCTGTGTAGATATTTAAGAAGAAAAATGCTGTTACATTGTAGAAGCCGGGCTTAAGTCCAAGTTTAACTGTGCCAGAGCTTCCATAACTTAAGTTATTTATTGATATGTTGAAACTGGATGAACCGGAGTCAAAATATATGACGTATTCCGTACTTACGGGTTGAATTGTACCATTAACCCTCACGCCATCATAATATGATAACTCACCTCCGTTGCCGTATGAAGTGATCTCCAGTGAGTTAGGGAAAGTCACAATGCCTATACTGGAGGAAGTATTATTATAAAATTGAAAAGCGACTTCCGTTTTTACATTTAATATTTGATTTTGCGAGCTTGAATAGTGCCAGACACCTGAGAATATCACCAAGAATACTACGGAAATAATTGCCAGCCTTAAAAACTGCTTCCAGATCACGATATCACATCCTCACTGGTTTTAGACTCCTTCTCTTAAGTAGAAATGAGCCAATAATTAAAAACACAAGACCGATAAATATTTCCAGAATTCCACCACTAAGGAACAACATTGAAAACGGATCTGAGATTCCTATGGAATAGAAGCCGGTGAGCGCATAGAATATGAAATTTTTATCAGATGCTTTAGAAAAGATATCAGGTAAAGCTATTAGGAACAGAACCAATGTAGAACTCACGGGTATGATTAGATTTCTGATTAATATGGAAATGAGGAAACCGGTCCCTATCACCATAACAGAGAATGAGAGAATGTAGAACAACATTTCAAACAATGCAGGCAAAGTTTCCCCGAACTCAAAAAGATAGATGTTCACGGAAAAAATGAGGGTGGATAACAAGGTGGGATAAATCACGGCCCAAATAAAGGAAAACACCATAACTCTTTTTGCGCTATAACCTAATGCTACAAGGGTTAGAATCTTCCCACTCTCAAGCAGATAAGTGAAGGCATAAACGTTAACTGCCAATACCATAACATAAAAGACATATATCTCCTTCAATAACAATCCAGTAGAGATTATGGTTCTTAAAGATCCGACGATCGGCCACTGTGGGCCAGAGCCTGAGATATAGAAATCAAAAACCAATGCAGCAAATAGCACCGTTAATTCGGATAAGAAATATGGATCCATTTCAAAAGAAATCAATCTACCAAGTGCGAATCTACTCATATAAAACACCCATCTCTCCTGGCAATGAAAAAAATGAGAGAATTCTAACTCCATTCTCATTTGCGAGTCTAGCGCAATCCTCCATACCCAGTGATGTGAAAATTGAATCTTGATTTAGGGAAGCCTCATTATCTAATTTTTTGATCAAATCAAGCATCAGATCGTTTTTATCTGTTCTAAGAACGCTTATGAAGGAAATATTCTCTTTCCCCTTTATTGATTTAATGCTCCCATCTACAAGTAGTAAAATGCGATCATAGATAGTCATAATTTCATCAAATACGTGTGTTGAGATCAAAAAGAGGGAATTTGTTTGTTTGGCCTTTTTTCTTATTACAGAGGCAACAATTGATCGTTTGCTAACATCAAGATTAGAATTAGGCTCATCGAGCATGAAGATTGATGAATCAGTGCTGAGGTAGCAGGAAAGCATTACAAGTTGACTCTCTCCCATGCTCAGGGACTGAAACGTGGATGAAAGCGCATAATCCATTCCAAACATCCCCATGTAATTAAGTATTTCCTCTTTCCCTGTGCCTTTTAAGCTGGAGAACCAGTATATGTACTCCTTAACTGAACTCGAACCCAAAGTCGCTGGCCTTTCAGGCATAAATGAAACTTCACTCAGAACCTCATGATGCTGCTTAACAGGATCGACGCCGTTGATTCGTACACTTCCCGCATCTGGTGAAATAATCCCGTTTATAAGATATAGAAGAGTGCTTTTACCTGCACCATTATCTCCCGCGAGAATGTTGATTCCATCGTACAGTTCAAAGTTTATGTTGTCCAGCACCCTTCTTTTTTTGAAGAATTTCGTCAAGCCACTGCAAGAAATTACATTTGATGATGACACCATCAATTCATCTCCTTCTCTTCCTTGAAATTCTTCTGTATATGGATACCATGTATACAACCCCTATAATCCACAAAAGTGGAACTATTGCTAAATATCTATCCAAGTAGTATGATAGATTCAGGGTGTCTACACCAACGTTTGTCTTCTGTAATTTGATACTAAAAAGAGTTACATTAGAAACCGATGAATTATCGAAAAGAGCCGCTATGACGGAAGAGTTTCCTGACATAAGGAGATAAGATAAAAATGCTCCTCCAGATCTGGAGTTAATGTAATACAGGTAATTGCCTCTCGCCTGATTGGTGACGTTTTTTAAAAACCCCTTTGGTTCTTGAGGTACATTTATGAGATCAAATTTTTCTGAAATAGAATTAAGCGAATACCTTCCATTACTTACAGAAGAAAAATACCAATAGGTTGATTTACCGGTATATTTTGCTGTCAAGTTAAAAACGTCGATAAAAATGGTGTTACTTCCCATACTATTATTAGGAAAGAAGGAACGTGTAATCTCCGAGGTCTTGCTCTCCACCAAATTAAATGATTTTGCCAGCTTGACCTTTAGGGATGTGGGAACATTTTGATAATATAACCTTATATTGAAAATAACCTTCTCACTTTCAACTGTCACATTTATATAGCCATCTACAAAATTCATGTTGGATAATTTTTTACTGAGTGTATTTTCCTTATAGAAATTGATTGTGCCGCCCGTAGACTCTATTATATAGCTGTAGGTGGCTCCAGAATTCAAAGATCCTTCTACAAGGGAATTGTTTAAAGATTCAGCCTTCAACACAGGAACAAATAGAAGAATTGCGGATAAAATTAACAGAACAACAAGTATCACAGTTATGAACATCCTCAACCTCAAGCAGTGAGCACCTCCTGAAAGATCCGCATATTATACATCATAAAATGGTAACTCTTAATGGTGACTGTTTCTGTTAAAATAATCAATAGATAGAAAATATGATGAAATTTACTTATTTCTATCCACCTCCAGATGCTGCAAACCTTTCCGCTGCGTTTGTAATGGCCATATAAGCTGCAAGTTTAGCGCTGAGGACCCCGTTGTATTTAACCCAATATTTTATATATATGTGCCCGTTGCCCATTACTAGATAACCTACCATGATATTGGTGTACATATTATTCAACGGGCTGCTCTCACCATATACTAGAGCATAATTTACCATCATAACATCAGCAAGAAATATTTCAACTTGAGTACCATTGGAATTCGTGTAATTTTTGAAATGATATGGTCCATTTTTGCTGATAACTTCTCCTCCGGGGAATCCTGATACTTTTGCATTTAAATTAAGGGAAGGAGGTTTGATCATTTTCCCCCCTTCGTAATAGTTTGTCACATTAAAATATACCACTTCTTTGGAGTGAACTATGTACCAGAATGACCACCACGGAGTGTTGTTTGTTATTGAAAATTCCATTGACGCGGATGTTGGATACGGTGGCGTGTTTCCCCCACCACCATTACCCCCGGGTGGCATTATAACACTAGGAATGAAGTTAACACCCACTGGCAAATTATTTAATCCCCGGTCTGAGGCACTCACTATACCGCCCAGTGAGGATACAAACAAGGAAAACACTCTAAAAAAGGCAACAACTCCAAAAAGTGCTGAAAGAGCATCTAGCATAGATACATCTTCGTCGAGAACAGATGTAATATTCTCTGATCTCTCGTTTTGAGAATTGCCTCTCCACTCACCTCTAATCATATAGGAATGTTTTCCAGGTCCTCTATCAAGCTTCCATAGAAACGAATTCCTTCTTAGCATCGGATATTGTAATGTTGCAATATATATATATATATATTATGTTCCAGTAGATACTACAAATATCTAACATAAGCACTTATAGCGGGGTCAGGTGAGTCTGAGAATGCTTGATATAAATCCCCGAAATCATAGTATCTGATAAATCTACATGGAAAATGATAACAATTTGATTTTTTATGAATCTAGACAATTTGGTCAAAATGTAGGAATGTCAAAGGATAGTGTACCGAATTTTGTGTATAAGGATCTGGTACTAACAGTACTAACAGTACTAACTAGAGCCAGAAACCATGGGAGAAGCCCATAGGGGAAATCTCATGAAGAAGAAAAGGATGCCTCCTGAAACCAC
>WAQW01000052.1 GCA_015520045.1 Thermoplasmata archaeon
CCACCATAGCAAGGTAGTGATTGTGAGAGAAAATCCATGATATCAGGAGAATTTTAACTCCTTTTGGCGATCATAGCATATCCCTGAAAGTGTGTATAGAAGCGAAATGGGCTGTTTTATTCTCATATGATGCATGTCTTTCCGAATGAAATTGATCCATCAGAACAGAATCTAAACCATATACCGCCTAACCTGCTTTTCTGGGAAATACTTCACTTCTGCATCTGCATATAATGAAGGATAACACTACCTTAGGCCATTGGAAACAGGTTTCCGATCGTTCATTATGAGATCGGCAACCTCTTTTATGCCTTTGTCGGGTGACATCGGATCTTTTATAGACGGCTTTTCGGCGACAGGTCTTCTTGCTTCTTTGAGAACATAATCTTTTTTCACGATGTCTATGTTTTTTCCAGTTACCTTTTTTACCGTTGAAATCAGTTCATTCACAGATGTACCCTTCCCGGTTTCGAACTCCAGATGGCCAGGTTCAATCTTCTCCTCGATTATTCTTTTACATCCCACTACAACATCCGAAACGTTGAGGAAATCTCTTACGTGGCTCCCATCTCCATAAAGTATGGTTTTTTCCCCTATGAGAGAATCTTTTGGAAAAAATGAGCCACACTCCTGCTTTTGTTTCTATAGGACTGCTGGTTGATAATGAAGCTTTAATACACTGTTTCTCCTTGAAAACTTGCAATTTAAAAATGACTGTTTTAAACTTCTGCTTCTGGTGGTTTTTTCCAATAAAACTCCGTTAACTCCAAGAGCTGTTTTCGATCTAATTTCATTTATAAAAATTAATAAATAGGATTAAAATGCCTAATTTGATTTCTTTGCCATCGATAGCAGCAAGAATCGAAAACTGTGACGCCCTAATTCGGTAAATCTCAAAATCGATCATTGGAAGACTCGTCAGGTTTAAGGTGAAAAAATGAAGATACTGGTTGTTCTTTTTGGGGATCCAAAAAGAACAAGAGGCGGCATTGAGCGCTCAATGGATCAGATAATGAAGTTTTTGTTGAAAAACAGTGACCTCTCCATTTATGTATCCTACCCGGTGTTTCAACGGAGTGATAAGGATGAATTTCAAAATGATAAATATCACAGAATGCCCATCCTCTTGCCCAAGATTCTGGCGAACAGGTATCTTTTCATGATTAAGAAGATAGTCTATAATCTACGCTTGAAGGAAGCTGTGAAAAAACTGAAATTTGATGCTGTGGTGATAAATGCAGAAAATGGTGTGTTTCTTACAGGTCAGAGTACCTGGAGGACAATACAGATCCTGCATGGTTCTCCAGGTCTCGCCTATGTTAGGATAAGAAGTTATCTTCCCCTTTTCAGACGAATGCGTCTCTTTGTTGTTGATTATATTTTGGAGAAGTTGCTCGAGTATGGTGCAAAAAGATCCAACATTGTTGCTTCGGTGTCGCCTGCTGTTGCCGATTATATCGGATCAATAACGGGCAGAGCAGATATTGTATGGTTCCCAAACGGAATTGATACCCAATTTTTTGTACCTCCAGAATCACGAGTTGAGGCACGTAGAAGAGAAGGGCTTGGTGTGGGTAGACTTACTGCTATATGGGTAGGCTCTGATCCTGTAAGGAAACGGCTTGAACTTGCGGTAAAATCAATACTCTCCATCTCAAATTCTCAAATAATGGTGATAGGCGCCAGATATCCGGCTGAAGATCCGAGAATCTTCCATTATCATAATATCAGCGACGAGAAGCTGAGATCACTTTATCAATCAGCTGACATATTTCTCTTTCCATCACTCAGCGAAGGTATGAGCATATCTCTTATGGAAGCAATGGCCTGTGGCTGCGTGCCAGTCATAGGGGAAGGCGCATATGTCAAGGACCTAACCGATGAATCGAACAGCTTTATTGCCAAAGAAGATAAAGATTTCCCCACCATTCTGGAGAGAATATCCAATAACCCAGAAACATTGAAAGAGAAAGCAATCTCGGCCAGAAGATCCGTTGAGAACTATACCCTGGCGAACAGTGCGAATATGTTTTTGGACCTTATTAAGAAACTGATATAAACCCAGAATTAAACTCAGGAGTGCTAAAGGCTTAAACACAGACCATGGTATATCATAAGGTAATCGTTCTACCAGATTCTAGGGGTTGCCAATTACCCTCTATCGCCTGTTATTGTTCAAAGATATGGGAGAAATCATAATGTAAGCGGGTATCTCTCCGAAGGAAACACCCTTTAAGATGATCTTTCGCAGCACTCAAGTATTTTTAAGTTGAGCTTCCATAAAATATGAGTGCCATCAAACACTACATTTTCGTGAAAACCTCTTTGGAGTTTAAATCAACGCGTTATTTTTATTCTGCAACTGTTCGATTATGCTGAAGCTGATCAAAAATATTCCATTAATCATTCAAATACCGTCTGGCGACGATATTTTTAGCGCGCTTACCGAATAGATAAACCAAGATGAATTTTAGAGTCAAGCCTATCTTATCCGATTTTTTTGAAAGTAGAAATTCCCAGTAATATTTTGGCTTTTGGTTAGTGTTTTCCGGAAACAATATAATAGAGAATGTAAATATTAATGATTTCACGTGACGCTTAGCCTCCTCAGAATCAAACATTTCCAGAAACCTGTAGTATTGTTCACGTATCATATATACCCAGGATAAAAAACTCTCCTGTGATTTTGGATTTGAACGGGATAAATGTATTCTGACCACCGTTAATAGATCCTTTCCAAGCAATATTTTCCCACCATATTCTAGAGCAGATAGGTAGAGAAAGGTATCTGCGGAAAATTCAACCTTTATAAGTTTTGCAGGATCAATTATTTCTTTCCTTACACTTATGGATGAACTGTTGTAATCCGGTCCCTTCCGCCTTTTTTTTATCCTGTTTCCACTATCATCTATGAAAATTTGCCTGTTGTGGTAGTATACGACCTTCTCGTTACGATCGAAGACCCTGTAGACCTTTTCGAGTTTTTCTTGTACAAAATAATCATCATCGTCCAGGAAGCACAGAACATCACCACTTGCCTGCTCTATGGCCAGCGAATAAAATGCTCCCTGATCAATATAACCGGATTTTGGGTTTACCCTATCATAGAAGATGGATTTTACATTATTTTTTTCAATAAAATCATCAATCTCTTCATCATTGAAGTTTTTAGCAACAATGATCTCATAATGGGATCTATCCAGTGTTTGATTTACTGCACTTTTGATCGCCTGAAGTAGATATTTTCTTCTATTAAACGCTATGATTATAACTGAGATGCGGGGCACTTCTAATGTTATATCTAATACTTACTTAAATATATATGTCAGGAGGTGTAGGTAGTATACCCAATTCAGATAGTGTCACGAATTTCTTGTACGGATAGATAGGGTTAATCCTCAATCATAGGAGAAATCTCACGAGAAAGAAAAGGATGCCTCTTGGAATCACCCAGGAGGCAATAAACAGTGGAAGAGCTGGGTAAAAGGATATTGGAGATAATGAGACAAGAGAGATGTTTCAAGAAAAGTGTCATTTATAAATACACAACGTTTAGGACGCTACGTAGGTATTCCGGCCTTAGACGAAAATTTCACAGAATGTATCTAACATGACCTGTGATCTCGCCTTCAGGTTTTCATACCTACACCTAACCTTCACGCTCTCCAGCAGTTTTTATGTCTTGTTTTTGGGTTCATACGTGCTTGAGTGAAAGTGGTATAATAACTCTCGCACTATCGATAGTAAAGGATAGGTAGGGATTTGAACCCTAGTAGATGGGATCTGCAGTCCCACGCATAACCACTCTGCCACCTATCCACATCAAGCGGAGACTATCTCCTAAGGGTTAGATATTCCTGTATAATATACCTTATGAATAATTTATCTCCCTATTGCTTTAAGATCAACGCTGCATATTTTTCCGCTGGCTTCCATGCATTTTCAAAAATATGGAATCTCATGATTCGCATTACAGAAATGAGACCACAAGTATTATTGCAAGGAATGCCACAATCATGTATATCATGTACCAACCTATCGAGGAATTCATGATGCCATAGGATATCTTTTCAGTTGCCTTCCTGTAGTATTTTCCAACTAAGATCATGGCCGTCCAGAATGGGTTTGATATTGAGAGGGATTCCTTTCCGGAATCACGTGTGCGAAGAATACGCCCCAGCATAATCCTTATGTTGCTCGAAAATCCGAAGGAGGTAAAGTCATCATGCTGCTCGGAACCGGTGTTCCACGGTTCAACGTACCTTACCCCCCTTGGTCTCAAAAGGCCCCACCAGGCGGTAAATGAAAATAGTATTATCAAAGATATGAAGAATGGAGATACGAGACCAAAAATAGAACCAGATGAGAATTTCGATGTTATATCAAAGGGAGGAAATATCAGGGTTGTTGGCACTCCTCCAGTGTAATTCGCCCCATAGATTGCATATGAGAGCAGGAAGGCTAAAACCAGAAGGGAAGCTGTCACCAGCAGAACGATGGATTCGTAGCTGTTCTTTGCGTACTTCTTTGCCTTGAAGATTCTCGTGAATATAAGTATTTTCGCTATTGCTCCTGAAACCAGGCCTTCAGCCATCGCTATGACCGAGCCCGAGATTATCGCTATCACACCGATATATCCCCCGTAATAGGCCTGCATGAAGAATGATTCCAGAAGCGACCACGCAGCCAATCCACCAATTGTTGGAAAGAGACCGGAAAGGCTGATAGCAACGATGGCAGAACCTATCTTTCCTATTCTATCCGTTTTCTGCTGCGATCCGTAAATGTTTTCTCCGGATGAGCTTCCGACAGAGAAGAAAAGTCCGGTTTTTCCCAGTGCATGCGCGAGCGTGAAAATTAAAACTGTTATCATTGCAAATCTTCTTATGGTCTCATCAGGAGTCATAATCGCCAAACCGAATGCCGCGAGGATCGCTCCCTGATTGTCAACAGTACTGAAACCTGCGAGCCTCTTTTTGTTTTCAGCGGTGTAGCTGTAGAGTGCTGTGAACAGCGCGGCGAAAACTCCCGAGGTGAGAATCAGGAATCCAACGGGCTGGAATAGTGCCGCAAACGGGGTTGCAGAAACGAACCTGAAGATCAGGTATACACCCATGAGCGTCATCGTCGAGCTGAAAACAGCAGAGGCGTTCGCCGGAGCACTCCCGTGAGCGACAGGTAGCCACTCATTTATCGAATATGGAGTTATTCCCATCTTAATCATCGCTCCCAGGGAGATGAACAGCAACACTAGTGGGTTATAAATTCTCAAGGGGAAGGCAACGGATCCAGTGCTATTGAACAGAATGATCAGGCCGATCACCAAAGAAATCAGGCTTGCTTCGCTGAACGCCATGAAAGCGAAGGGTGCCTGAGATGCTTTTCTATACAGGCCTATTATAACATATGATGGGATGGACATGACCTCCCACCCGACCAGAACCATTATCAGATCCTTAGAGGAAAGGATAAGCGCCATACCAAAAACCGTGAGCGACAGCATTGATGGGAGCCACCTGCCGTATTTCTGACCATATGATATGCTGTAGAATCCTACAAGGATCCACACAACAGAGGCAATGAGACTGAAGTAGCTCTCTATCTGAGAGGGATTGAAGAGAGCGAACCCGAACAGTACTGAACCTGCAATAAGAATTGCTGAAGAGATGCGGTTTGATATGGCCCCTGAAGCGGAGGAACCGGCGAGCAGAATGAGCGATATCATAACCAAAGAATTCATCTTCCATCACGTCTCCTGTTTCTCATTTCTTCCAGGGCCCGGATTATAGTGTAAGGTGAGGGGGGACATCCGGATATTCTGGTGAAGTAGACTTCTCTGTCAAGAGGGTTCTTTCCCAAAATGCCGCCCGACAGTGCGCAGGTGCCGAGTCCTATGACCATTGCCGGTTTCGGAACCGCCTCAATGGCTCTTTTCAGGGGCTCCTGCATCTTTTCCGTGTATACGCCCATGACCACGATTGCATCAGCATCTCTAGGTGTGTTGGTGACAAAAATGCCCAGCCTGTTTGCATCATACTGTGGCGCAAAGATTGAGTTGATCTCGGTGTTACAGGCTCCACAGGTTCCGCTATCCACGAGAAAAATGTGGAAACTTTTTCTGAAAACAGGATCTGATTTTTCTGTTTCGTAAATATCCTGATCCCCGGTTGGCGTATAAGAAGGAATGCATCTCCTGCAGAAGATGCACTTCTCAGAATTCCACCCACCTGAGCTGATGGCATCCACCGGACAGCTAACCTCTCCATGCCCCTCTATTCTGGAGGGCCACAGCAATCCTGGATTCTTGTAAGCAGAAAGGTCCTTCTCAGTGAGAATTCTCCTCCTGATGCCGTTCAAAAACCAGTATTTCGTCATGATATCACCGCCGAAGATTCGGATATCCAGATCCCGTAGCTTTCCCAGTTGAACTGGAAATCTGTGAAAACCTTGCCTTTCATGGATCTGGAAAAATAGGAGATGTTGAACGGTGACGGGAAGGAATAATCGATGAGGTGGATCAATCCATCTTCTACCTCGACGTAATAGAAGATCGGCCCAGATGGGCTCTCCACGATTGCAGCCCCCTTTGATGGACCATCGAAGGAAACCTGCTGCTTTTTCCCGTCTATCTCTGCAGGGAGATCAAGATTCTCTATCACCCTGATGCTCTCCAGAATTTCATCTGATCGAACCCTGAATCTGGCATAGGCATCCCCATCAGCATAGGTGATCTCCCTGAGACCTGTTTTTCCGAATGGGAGACAGCCTGAATGCAATCTGGCATCGTTTGATATCCCGGCTGCCCTTCCTGCGGGACCTATGATCTTTTCTCCCTGCAAAATGCCATTTCCCTTCAGCCTGCTGAGAAATATCTTTGAAGAGAGCAGTCCACCATAGATGCTGTTAAACTCTTTTCCAATGCTGGAAAGGTCGCTAAGTTTGTCTCTGTTGGAGAAGAACACTCCTCCCGGAAAGATAGAACCGAAGAAGTACCTGTGGCCCGATGTCCGGGAGATAAGCCTGGTAACCTTTTCCGAGAGATACGATAACCTTTTCGATGGGACTGCGAAGCTATCCGCCTCCGCAAGGTTTGCCACAACATGCAGATGGCTCCTTATTCTCTCGAGCTCCAGCATTGCCATTCTCGCCTTCAATATTTCTTCAGGAACTTTTATACCAATGGCTTCTTCAACCGCCATTGAAAAGGCTATGGAATGGCTTGCAGCGTGAAAGCCATTAAGCCTCTCAATCATGAGAATTGCATCCGGGATTGTTCGGCCACTAACCTTGATTTCACGCGCTTTAAACTTGTCCTCAACACCCACGCCCCTTATGATCTCTCCAGGGGTGATGAATTTCAGAGTAACGCTCTCCAGCATACCTCCTGCAAGGGGGCCATAGGTGAGCTGGAATTCACCAGCCTTCTTCGATGGAGGCATCCTGATCACGGGAGATTCAAGAGGATGCTCCGGCATGATCGTTTTGCCGAAGATTATGTACCTTTGTGATTCACCCAGAAACGGGCCTACCTTTCCTCCAATATCAAAACATCGCATAGTAACCCACCAGAAAGAGTATTCCAACAAGAGATGGCATTATCGAGGAGACCAGAGATATGTACGTGAGCGAACTCCTTCTCTCCCTGATGCCGGCTGAATCGGAGAAAAGCATCCTTCCCACATTATAATTTATGGAAACAAAGGAGAGAAAAACGCTTATTATGGTTATAACGAAAAATATGTAGTAGCCGTTAGTAACGAGGGCCATGAATATGAGGATCTCAGCAAAGAAAACACCACTGGGAGGTGCTCCCGTGACAGCCAGAGATGAAAGGAGAAGAGACGTTCCCGTCATGGGAAGGTCTCTGAATAACCCCTTCACCCTGCCGATTTTGTGCGATCCCGTGTGTTTCAGTATGGACCCGGACGAGAAGAATGCGCCTGCCTTGCCATAACTGTGGGCCAACAGAAGAAGAATGGCTCCCGCTATTGATATATCCGTATGAATGGCAAAACCAAGAAGCGCAAGGTTCATATTTTCCATGGTTGAATAGGCGAACATTCTCTTGTACCTTTTCTGGTTGCCCAGAAAAATTGCGGAGAACGCTATGGACAAAACAGCCACGGAACCATAGAGATACGGCATGGGCTGAATTTCATATATTCTGTAGAGAACGTAGAGCGCTACCGGCAGGAGAACGCCGGAGAACATGGCGCTGACAGCCGGTGGAGCCTCGCTGTGTGCATCAGGTAACCAGGTATGAACGGGAAAGACACCGACCTTTGTGCCAAAACCGAGGAGCGCTATTCCAACAGCCAGTGAGACATACCTTCCGGTTGCACCTGCTCCCGTGTCAACTGAGACGGAGAGGGAACCGGTTGTGTAGTATATGAGAATAATGGAGATGAATGCAAAGGCAACGCCAGCTGAAACAAGGATTATGTAGCGCCAGGTTGCCTCAAGCGTGTTCTCGTTCTTCTCAAGCACTATCAGAAGCGCTGAGAGAACCGTTGTGGATTCGATGCCCACCCACATGAGACCGTAGTCGTTGATCACCAGAGAAAAGAGCATAGCAGAGGTGAAGAGGTTCAGCATGAGGTAATAGTGCGATGGAGAGATCCAGACCTTCAGGCCTTCCATGTACCTTATTGAATAGATCGTTGCAAGTAGATACACAGATGAAACCATCAGAATGAAGATCCACGTCAGTGGCGTAACATAGAATATTCCAACCGGTGGAGGGAAAAAGTAGATCCAGAATACCACACCAAGCTCAATGAAGGCAATAACAGCACTGGCGGTTGCCATACCTCTCCTCAGAAACACGAACGACGAGGAGGGTAAAACAATGAGCACTATGACCATTATTTCGGAAAGATTCATCCTCTCAGCTCCTCTATTCTTGTATGATCCTGTTTGACTTCCACCACGAGAGATGATATTACCACAAGAGCGAGAACATCAAGGAACGCACTGGCTTCCACGAGGAAAGGTATGGGTATGAGAAAAACCGCGAGAAGCACTATGGCATTCTCCTCCTCAATATAGCCGATGATCTGTGCGAATGTATTCCTTCTTGAGCCTATAAGAAAGAGGCCCTGAAAGAAGAGTGTTATGGGAAAGACCAGCACATCCGGCCCGGCCTCTATCGTTCTGAGCCCTATGTGGCTGAATGAAATGGAATATACAATGAAAACAGAGATGACTATGAATATTAAACTCAACAGGAACAGATATGCCACGTTTACCCTGCTCTCCTGAACCTGGCTCTTCTCCTCTCCCATCTTGCGCTCCAGAAGGTAGGTGACCAAAAATGCCCTCATCAAGATGATGAGAACAGCAAGAGCGAGGTAATCGAATGAACCTGTGAGGTATCCCATTATGAGCGATATGATCGCCAGCAGAACGGACTGAAAAGCCTGCCCCCTGATCATCGATGATATGAATGCCTGGCCCTGAACGTAGAATGCCGTTATGAGAATTGCAGTTGACAGGGGGATGATAACCTCATTCACAAGCATCATACGATCACCTCCGAGTAGATCAGGAAGAGAACGGAAAAGGTGAATGCCGTTCCGAGGTAATCCACTATCTTGAACAGCCTCAACTTTGAAAGGCTTGTATCTATAATCAGCATCACCAATATGAGAAGCATCCACTTCGCAAACATGATGGCCATATCGAAGAACAGGTTGCTGTGGGAAAGAAACCACGGAAAGAGAAAAACGTTCAGCAGAACAGAACCGAGAAGGTATTGCTTGATGTAGGAGGACCACTTGTTTATTGCTAGAAGCCGGCCGCTGTATTCATAGTTCACCGACGATTCGATCATGCTGAGCTCACCGCGGCCATGGCTCTCTGCCGGCAGTTTTCCTGCCTCATAGAGAAACAGCATCGCAAAGCTAACCGTTCCAAAGATGTGCGGAAGCGTAAGAATTGATCCCGGGTTGTTCACCAGAAAGGCGTTTGTAACGTATGGGTTATTTGTTCCTGTTAGAAGGGAAACTGAAAAGAATACTGTGATGAGCGTCGCCTCTGACATGAAGGCAAAGGAAAATATCCTCGAAACACCGAGAGCCACGTAATTGCTTCCTGAACTAGATGCCCCTATGGCCTTGATGAATGCAGCAGAAGAGAATAGAATCGCACCGGCAAGAAAATCACCGGAAGCTGTGAAGTATATGGGCACCGGCACCACTACCGGAATGATAAGAGCTATGAGCGTGTATATTGCCATTGCAGCATATGGTGACAGCCGAAAAAGCAAACCCCCTCCATGAGGAACCAGGGATTCTTTCCTGAACAGTTTGAAAAGCTCATAATACGGCTGCAGAACAGGAGGGCCTATCCTGCCCTCAATCTTCGCCTTCAGATTGTCATAGATCCCTTTGAACAGCGGGGATACCAGCACTACGAATAGTAGCTGACCTATGGTAAGCTCCAGCGTTTCCACGTTGACACCTTCTTACATCGCAGGCGTCATCAACCCCGAATGGGTATTCACTGTGGAAACGCCATTCCACTCTGACCGGATAATTATCTCCCATATAAAGCTAATTCTTTTCCTTTTTGTGAAACATTTTCGCGAAAACTGCAGCTTAACCTCCATGCCACATATTATCAACCTGGATCTGCAATGGATCTGCATTGGACCCTGAAATTTCCCAGCTCTTGCTTTGCTTTATTCTGAGGAGAATAACAGAACAGTCTTATATGCCTGAAAGGCATTGTTTTCCATGTACAGGGGAACTGAAATAATCCATATTGAAAGTGAGGCTCTGGCCGATAACCTGCC
>WAQW01000053.1 GCA_015520045.1 Thermoplasmata archaeon
ATCGGACTGTGATACATTGTCTGTAAAGGACTCCATGACTATCTGGAACTTCTCTTCCACTGAATATTTTCTTACCATGAGAATACCTCCATTAACCGGAATACCGCTTCTGGCATGTTCTTCATGTATCTCTCTCTGTATATAATATTAACATTATGGTGTTCCAGTTCTATGATGGCTCGCGTCATGATGATAGAACTCTGGATCTCATGGTTTTATTTTTAACATGATCCGGAATGTGCTTTCCATAACGTTCATGGGGATCTGGCCTCAAATGAGTATGAGCAGTCATTGCAGATGTTTCCGTATCATCACATTATTTCCCCGAATGGTTCTTCTGTATGTACCGTTCTTTGAAACATTCTATGACAGGCATCCTCGCCAGATGAGATAAGAATAATAGAGGAGAGGTGTACCATCAGCCATGAATCTTATGCCGGTATGCTGTTCATGAATCTTCAATGTTGATGAGGAGAATCCACCGGTGAAATCATCGGGGTTTGTTGTAATAACAACACGCTTTATTCCGTGATCCGGGGAATCCGCATGAAATATAATTCATCCGTTATATTTCATGTTTTCGCTACAGGATTCGAGATCAATAATTTGGGAGGATAATCAGAGATTTCAACTAAGAATTGACAGTCTCGATTTTCAAACATTGTCAGTTTCTGGCCGATGTAAATGGAAAAATTCAGGACAGGGAGATCTTGAGATTTTAATCAGGCTGCACTCAGGAGTTTTCGTGGGATCATGAAGGTTTCCGCAAATCCTGTGGAATCAATTTAGATTTGGCATTCTTAATTCTCCAGCCTGAGAACTTCCCCCGGACAGGAAGTAAAACATGAAATGGTGTAAATTGGCTTTCCACGAGATCGAGAAATAGAACTATCATGATATGAAGCTTACAGATGATCAAGATAAGACAGAGGGTATACTGGATACAATATCCACAAACCAGTGATCCCCGGAAAAGTTGATGCCCATGAAGATATTTTCCATAAACGTTCATATACTCAGCAAAAAAGAAGAATGGAGAGATCGGGGATAATGTCTAACACCCTCTCTTTGACTATATTATGTCAACCAGCTAGAATCAGAGCATTAGAGACATAATGAGCCTCAATTGAGATAGGAAAATTATTAACTTTGGATATATACGTGTTTGGATGATTGATGTAAAAAAGCTGAGGGAGAACCCTGCACCCTATTATGAGAGCTGTGAAATACGAGGTTATGGTAAGGATATAATAGACAAGTTTCTCGATCTGGATAACCAGTGGAAGGATGCTTTAAAGAAAAGAAACGTTCTCAATCATGAGAGAAATGTTCTCAGTAGAGAGGTATCTTCTCTCATTAAAAGGGGTACGGATGCATCACAAATCTTATCAAAAGTCCGAGAATTAAAAAACGAAATAGCCCAGGTTGAAGACTCTCTCAGAAGACTGGAGATTAAAAGGGAAGAGGCAGCATCAGCGATCCCAAATCTCCTGCACAGCAGTGTCCCTCGCTGTAAAGGAGATGAAAACAACAAACTGGTTAGATACTATGGAACCGCAAGGGTTTTTTCGGAAGACATCGCCTATTTTAAGAAAAATTCTGGTGGGAGCAATGATTATGATATGCTGGGTAAGCGCCCCCTTAGTCACGTAGATTTAGAAGCGAAACTTGGACTTGTTGATCTGAAGAGAGCCGGGAAAATTGCAGGTTCCCGTTTTTATTTCTTAAAAGATCGTCTCCTGAAGCTTGAACTAGCACTTGTTAATTTTGCTGTGGATTTTCTGTCTGAAAGAGGATTCACCATTGTTGAGCCACCCTTTATGATTAACAGGAGATCGCTAGAGGGTTCTACAGATATGGAAACTTTTAACGATGCCATCTACAAGGTAGAGAACGAGGACCTCTATCTTATCGCCACTTCAGAGCATCCTATAGCGTCTATGTTGCAAGACGAAATTCTCAATGAAGATGAGCTCCCCATACGGGTTGGTGGTCTATCTCCCTGCTTTAGGAAGGAAGCAGGCTCCCACGGAAAAGATACCAAAGGGATATTCAGAGTCCACCAGTTCTATAAGGTTGAGCAATTTGTCTTCTGTAAAGAAGATGATAGCTGGGACTTTCTTGAGGAGATCTTGGCCAATGCCGAGGAGATCTACAAGATACTACAAATTCCATATAGAGTTGTTAATGTCTGTTCTGGTGAGCTCAGTGTTTTGAACGCAAAGAAATATGACATAGAGGGTTGGTTTCCATCTCAAGGAAAATTCAGAGAGCTCGTTTCAGCATCAAATAATACAGACTTCCAAGGGCGTTCGCTCTCGATAAGGTGGAGAAGTTCTGACGGCAACAAGATAGTTAACACGCTAAACAGTACAGCCATAGCAACTACGAGAACAATGGTTGCGATCATGGAAAATTATCAGTTAGAGGACGGAAGTGGTTTCAGAATTCCAAAGGCACTTTGGCCCTACACCGGCTTCGAAAGCATCGCCCTCGACGATCAAAGTTAAGTCCAAGGTATATACAGAATAGGTCCAATTAACTAACAGATATCTGAAAATGACTTATCGATGACAGAGCATACAATATTCACGCTAATCTACGCGCGGACTCTACCCGCAGTTGGCGAATATTTTTTCCAGCGATCGAGAATAGGAAGCCACCTCTCATCTGCTATACGATCCATAACATTGAGATATTCCAGAATCCCCGTAACAGCTCTATCTGCATCTCTAACAGCGCTTATTAAATCTCTGTTACTGTTAGTCGAATCACCACCGGAGAACAAACCTGGAATAGAGGTCATTCCTTTTTCATCTATTATCGGAGCTCCGTGGGGGGTGAGTCTTAACTTCTTCAGGTAGTCTGATCCCATAAATGACCAATCAGTTTCCTGACCTGTGGCTTCAATTATTGTATCACATTTGAGTGTGTAAACCTTATCCTTAATCGGTACGGGCTTCGCCCTACTCCCTTTCTCTTCAATCATCTCATTCTGCCAATATTTGATCCCAACCACCCGGCCGTTTTCCGAAAGATATTCAAAAGGAGTTACTCTCCATATGAATTTAACACCCTCCTCCTCAGCCTCTTCAAGTTCTTCATCAGCGTTAAGTGTAGGATAGCCAGGACGATCAACCTCACGCCTCCGATAAAGGATGTAGGCCTCTTTCGCACCAAGTCTGAGAGAAACTCGAGCAGCATCGTTCGCGGTGAAACCTCCACCAATAACAACTACACGTTCACCAACATCTATGGTCTCCCCGAGTTCAACAGCTTTGAGAAAGGTGATGGCGTGCCACACGCCCTTCGCATCACTTCCAGGCGTGCCCGTCATACGGGGTTTGTGGTTCCCAACACCTATAAACACTGCATCGTATTCCTTCATTATTTTATCGAAGGATATATCCTTTCCAACCTTTGTGTTAAGATTTATCTGCACGTTGTTGGATGTAACGAATCCGATCTCCTTATCGAGTATTTTCTTAGGTAATCTGTATCTGGGAATTCCAACTCTCATAAAACCCCCCAAAACAGGCAATGCCTCAAAAAGAGTAATGGATATTCCTTGAATGGAAAGATAATAAGCAGCAGTTAATCCGGCGGGCCCTCCTCCGATTATAGCAACGCGCTTGCCTATGAAATTTCTGCGTGGTAACTCCAAAACATCGCTGTAATCATCAAATTTATCGGCAGCATATCTTTTCAGATGTCTTATTGCAATAGGGCCACCAGAATCGCGGAGAACACAGATATCTTCACAGAGGTGTGTGCACACTCTACCAATAATTGCGGGAAAAGGGAGGTTTTCAAATACAATTTTTACAGTTTCATCAGGAGCTCCAAGGGAAACACTTTTCACATATCCCCCGATATCCAGCCCAGCTGGACAAGCCTGCGTGCAAATATTGCAACCCAAGCATCGGCTAGCTTCCGCCACAGCCTCACTGTCTGAGTATTCCTCAAGAGGTTCAATCATAAACGATGTCTTCCTTTTATCCGGGGAAACTCGATTTATTTTAACCCGTTCAAAGCTAAGCATAACGGTCACATGGTCAATCTCTACGAAAGTAATAAACATTTTTTAGCTGATCCCATGAAATAGGATACTTTCAGGGCAATTTTTCGTTCGTTTTGTTTAAAAAGGAGAAACCCAACTCAGCGTAAAGGAATTTCACGGACTAAGTGGATGATGGGTCTGTCCGGATTTGGACCGGAGTCACCAGCTCCCGAAGCTGGAAGGATACCAAGCTACCCCACAGACCCTTCTTGTTTGACGAGTGGGGGATGCCAACAGGTATTATTAATCTTAACCAGATATTTGTGATTCCAGCCAAACATCAAAAAAAAACTTCCTTTCATTGTAAGTGAACCTTTATCGTCTCGCACATCTATTTCCAGAATATAAAGAATCGAGAGGAGTTAATGTCTAACAATTTTTGATTAGTTCTCTTCAGGATCGTGTGGGTAGAAGTATGCCCAAAAAGATGATGCAGGTAAATAGTTAAACAAACAATCGCAAGTGTATTGCATCGGCATCACAGAAGTATTCCATGGTGACCTTTCGAAATCAGACTACAAATCACCTATTTCCTTGATGCTTATGGATTAAACTCTAATCGTAGTATGTTTAGAATATCCTTTTTGATAAACGATAGAATGGTGCTCAGCTAAACAAAAAGCGCATATTGTATAAAAATTGAACATCATAATTTCCATTAACAATCATTTATATTTCTAGTTTCCATAACGATCATAAAAAGTGAAAAAGTGGTTTATGGCGATTATGAATAGGTATCATGGTCTTTCGAATGAATTAATCCGCTTTGTAGGTGTTTGGTGTGTCCAGTTCGGAAAATAATATCTCGAATCTCCTTGCAACAATAATTTTCTGGGCAGTACTGGGTGAATTCCTTTATTCTTATTTGATCTCCGCCAATCCACTATCTCTTACAGTAATAGCGGATAGATTTATTGACGCATTCTCAATAACAATGGTTTTTGTTGTTAACAATATTGTAATAAAACCTCCCAGTAAGCGATATTCCTATGGGTTTCACAGAGTGGAATCGCTCATGAATATAGGGGTGATCGTGCTGTTTATTGGGATTGCGTTATTTTCTCTTTACAGTTCTACAATTCAACTTTTCACTGGATGGAGTTCCTCTTCTTACTCGACATTTTTTGCCTCCATAATTTCCATACCGTTGATAGTTCTCGCAACTTTATTGCTCAGATCTGGAAAGGAGTCCAATTTTCACGTCCTTTTCCTGCATTCAATCCAGGATCTTGTGATAGTAATACTAGCCTTAACCCTCTCGTTTGTATCTTTTCAGTTTCACTATTCCCTTATCGATTATTTGGGAAACTACGCCGTGATAGCGGTGCTTATATACGGAAACAGAAAAATTTTCACTAGAACCGTTAAAATTCTTATGGAGGGATCCCCTGATAATATTACCAAAATAGAAAAAGCCATAGAGAGAGAATTTCCAATGGCGCACC
Organism: Thermoplasmata archaeon; assembly: GCA_015520045.1. Lineage (GTDB taxonomy): Archaea > Thermoplasmatota > Thermoplasmata > Thermoplasmatales > Thermoplasmataceae > WAQW01. Next base: position 5,506 of record WAQW01000053.1, read on the forward strand.
ATCTCCATGTCTGGGATATCTGCGAACATCAGCGAGTGGCCACTTTACATCTGAGCTTTCCAAAAACTTCGAAATTGTATGAGACCGATCTGGTTAGAAATAGGGTAGAGCAAAGACTGAGAAGTTTCGGCATAACACACGTCACGATTCAGATAGAATCAGATGAAGTTTCGGACTGATTTTTATTGTGCCACTGTAGAATATTACCCTCTTCTCTTCGGTGTTGTTCAACTTTCTGAAAAAGTTTGAGGAAATTGAAAACAACTCTTTGTAGAAACAAATACCCCCTTCTATTTGTGTGTTTCCAAGGCCAAAGGATATCACTTACCATGCCCTCAGATTTTTATGATAATGCTGCATAATTATACCAGATCTAAAATTCCACGATTCTAAAACTGGAAAACACATTTTCAAAGCCCGCAAGCCTGAAGGTCAAATTCGTTTATTCTCCGTTACGGCAACAATATGTTTCAAACAGTTATTTTATAGGTGGAAAACGTATCTGAGTAATGTTGAATAAACAATTCTATCACAGGAGATATATCAGTATTCTTTTTTATCCTGTTTACGCGATATACATGATCACACAATTCTTATGCTTCTCACGAGTACTGAAGATCATACGATCCCTTAAACAAATTTGTGCAACCTGATTATATATCTTTGCTTTATCAGCCTCTCTCGTCATTTTCTTCTCTAAGGAGGTCTTATTCAAAAACAGCTATCACTAACCGACTGCTTTGTAGTTGGAGATTTTTCCAACAATCTCAACGGTAGATTCAAAGAAAATGGAACACATCGATGGGCCCGACCGGATTTGAACCGGTGACCTCCGCCATGTCAAGGCGACGTCATAACCGCTAGACTACGGGCCCTTCTTTACGGTTATTATTCCCTTCTATAAATAATGATCACTATCTTAACCCACTCTTGATTTCACAAAAATCTCCAAGCGAACCAGTTTGTGATCAAATCAATCTCGGATTTTCTTAGATATCAAGAGAAGAAGCAACACAAACCAAATAAAAAGAAGGCATATTTCTATAACAAGAAAAAAAGATATACTACAAACTCCTAATCTTTTGTTTGACTGAGGGATACCCCTTTAAAAAGGTGATTCACTGTGCTCACGCAACTCACAGAATTGGAAGGCCTGAAGGTCTACAGCGATAAAGGCATGCTTGTAGGACAGGTTGACGATATTGTCATCGATCTGGACGGCAATAAAATATATGGCCTCTACATTGAAAATACCAACAGTGATCTGGTTGAGGGTGGCACAGCAATATCAATTCCCTATAGGCTCGTAAAGACTATCGGAGATATCATTATACTTAAGGGATTCCCAAAGTTCGTTAGGATTAAATAATCACGATGTAGTAGGAGCTATTTATGCAAAAAATAGCCTACTGAGGCGTTTTTGTACATTCTTACATAACCAAATCTCTCGAACTGTGAAACACCATCATAACCTTCGGCCAAAGGTTCAATCTTTCCCTTCACGATATTACCATCAGGAAACTGTACCTCATAATCACGAGCATTTTCCGGTACCCAGTTTATGATCTTTATCCCCTTCCTTGGTTTGTTTTCTTTCTCCATAATGAACGAGTGCCCCTCAATTCTCAAATTACAGAAATCCTTGAGCCTGACACTTTCCCGTAAGGAAATATCCAAGAAATCCTCCTTTGAAAGATAAATTTTGGTTCTCCCGTAGAAGGAATATCTTCTGAACCCTAAGGATGGAACTTCTGGATGATACGGGCTCTCTGATTCAACGTTGTAAGGAACATTGAAGGTTATAGGTAGTGGATCTTTGACGAATGAGAATCTTAGAGCAGATCTGTCAATCAACTCACGGTTAATTGAATCGAATATTTCCCATGAGAACTCAGCATCGCTCTCTCTTAGGCCAGATTCAACCCAGTACCTCCTGAACGTTTCAGGAAGGTATCCTCTCTTCTTCATAGCCATTAGCGTTCCTAGCCTAACATCATCCCATCCGGAGAACCTTCCAGATCTGATTCCATCTCTCATCTCTGATGCATGTAAGATTGTGTCGGGGATGCTGACCAAACCAAAATGGTAGTATTTTGGCTCCTTCCATTTATTGTACCTGTAGATGTATCTTTGCTTCTCAGTATTGTTCAAATGATCTTTTCCCCTCATAACGTGAGTAAGGCCCAGCAAATGGTCGTCAATAGCAACGGAAAAATTCATGGTTGGATAAAACCAATATCTGCTTCCAGTCCTGGGATGAGGATAATCCACAAACCTGAATGCTATCCAGTCCCTCACAGAAGGATTGGGGTGCTTCAAATCGGTTTTAATGACTAACGTCTTATCACGTGCAAAATTCCTGTCTTTCAGTATGTTCTCAAAGGATTCCAGGTTACGGTCAACGGAAGTATCTCGGTGAGGACATGCCTGAGAACTGAGCTTCAATTTTCTGAAAAGCTCCGGTGAGCAGCTACAGATATACGCATGGCCATTAGAAAGAAGCTTCTCAGCTTCTCTGTAGTAAATATCCATCCTATCGCTTTGTATGATTATAGATGTGACATTAACGTTTAGCCATCGAAGGTCCTCGGGGATCTGGCTATATGCGATAGGATCAATGTTGCGCGGATTGGTATCCTCTATTCTGAGGATCAGCTCCCCTCCATATCTTTTGACATACTCATCGTTGAGGATGGCCATTCGTGAATGCCCTATGTGAAGCGGCCCAGAAGGAGATGGGGCAAGTCTCATCACAACCTTTTCTGATAGTACTTCAAGATCCGGGAGTTCACGTTTCTGGTGGGCTTTTTCCTTTGTGAAAGAATCAGGATCTAACTGGAGCAACCGAAGTCGTATTTCACTCTCAGACATCTGCTCGATCTCGATGGCAATCTCCTTTGCAATGGCAGCCACTTCTTTAATGTGATCACGCAACTCTGGAGAGGAACCAATAACCTTGTTCACAATTGCCTTTACACTGGCTTTCCCGCCATGGAGAAATGCATTTTTCAAACCAATTTTCAAAAGGAGCTCTCTATCTATTCTCATGAGAATCATTACCTGCTTGTTTAATCATAATTGAAAGGAGCTTTTTAATTCCAGTTTTCTTTTTCGCTGAAATGAATACGTCTTCAACCTGCTCTGAAATATCGGCCTTTGACTGAACTCGTATCATTTCCTTGCCAAGTGTCGACTGAATCTCGTTAAAAAGTTTTTCCTGTGAATCATAGGAATAGTATGACTCTTGACTGGCATCAAAAATAAAAATGATCACTGAGTCAATGTCCTTGAGAGCAAGAATGGCCTTCCTCTCTATGACATTTCGTTTGCTGACCGGCCTATCCAGTATTCCTGGAGTATCAATAACTTGAATTCGGATACCATCTCTGTGAAGGTAACCGATATAGATTGACTGGGTAGTAAATGGATAAGTTGCGACCTTTACATCCGAGCCTGTAAGTGATTGCATGAGTGAGGACTTTCCAACGTTTGGAGCTCCAGCGATGATAAAGGTGGGTAGGTTCGGATCAATTGATGGAATTCGCTTCATGTTGTCCCTGCATTCAGAAAGAAAAATCAGATCATTTTTAAGATCCTTAACCAGAGAGGACACTCGACCATAATAACCCTTGAGGAGACGGTTGAACTCGAAAACTGTTTTGCCCTTTTTTACCTTCTTAATGGTTGCAGTCGCAATGTTACTGATATTCTCAGAAGTCCTCTGCAGTTTTGAGAGGGAGATCTTGTATTTGTTCACATCAAACATCAAATCGAGAAGGTCAAGGTAAAAGGGATGTAGTTCATCAGTCGACGGAAATTTTTTCACAAGTTTTCTAAAATAGGAGGTGATGATAGCCTCCATTGTTGATATTTTGTCTATAACCTCCTTTTTTACCTTAGCCTCAAAACTTCTGGCACCAGGCTCCATTATCTTAGCAACCTTGGAGAAGGATTTGTTGAGGATCTCCTGAGACCGCAGAACAGTAGGAATTCGATCGAATCTAGAGCCAGCCATTATTGATCTTCAGCTCTCTTCCTTTATCAGGTTCTCGACCTTCTTTATCTGCTCATCATCCATTTCGAAAATTCCATGAGCATATCTGTTGTGTATCTTGATACGCGAAATAACCGCCTTTTTAGTGTCAGCAGAGTACTCAAAACTGCAATCGTTTCCGGAATCCCTGCATCTGTATCTGTAAATCATATACAACTATCTCAAATTGGTATAAAAACATACTTTTGTTGTAAAAACTTCCGCGATTCTGGAGTTATGACCTTGTCATCATTTACGGATCGGTGTTTGCTAGTCATTTAATAAGCCAAATTTAACAGCTATAAAATGGTAATTCCAGTTAAGATCTTATTTCACCGTTCCAAAATCTTGTCTCTTTATACTGAATATGGGATGACAATCATCCGATATAGAACTTTTATGTGAGAAATCCATATAGTATGATATGATAGTGGATGATGAGAGAGATGTTCTCTGCGGTGGATCACCACAGGTGTACCTTAAAAGTTTGATGAAAAGTCTCTATTTTCGCCTAGAACCGGGACAGGACGCTAAAATACTTCTTTTGCGGGAAAAGTTTCCCTTCGGAAAGGAGATATTTTCCAAGTTAGCAACAGACGTTGGTGCCAGGTTAATCAACTTTGACGAAAAACAGGGTGAGATCCACATTGTTATTAGGAAAAAATACTTTGAAAAGGATTAAGCACAGTGGTATATTACCCTTTACAGATAGGAGTTAGAAATTTATGGAAGGTTATGACGCCTCTGACATACAAATTCTGGAAGGACTCAAAGCAGTCAGAAAGTTGCCTGGAATGTATATAGGTTCCACGGACACGAAGGGCCTTCATCATCTTGTGTATGAAGTCGTTGACAACAGTATTGATGAATATACAGCAGGATACTGTTCCAACATCCACATAGAGATTTTCAAAGATGGTTCTATAATGATTGAAGATGATGGTAGGGGTATACCGGTGGAACTACATCCAAAATACAAGAGACCTGCCCTGGAAATAGTGCTCACAGAGTTGCACAGCGGCGCAAAATTTGAGAAACATGCCTACAAGATCACAGGCGGGCTTCATGGTGTTGGTGTTCATGTCGTAAACGCACTTTCTAAGCGTTTGATAGCTATTGTAAAGAGGAGTGATACTCTCTACTACGAGGAGTTTGAGAGAGGTTTCCCAAAGGGTGGTCTGAAAAAAATACGCATCGAAGAAATCAAAGGGATGACCGACCGCCTCGGTATGCTTTATCCCAGATTATCGAAGGACCACGGCCTCATCATATATTTTGAACCTGATCCTGAGATATTTGAGACGACGGATTTCGATTACGGTATTCTGGCTAGAAGAATGATGGAACTCTCCTTCCTAAACAGTAAAATTACCATTAAGATGGTTGATAACCGTATAGGAAAAGAGGAGAGTTTCCATTATGAAGGAGGACTCAAATCATTCGTTGAATATCTGGGTGAAGGTTATCACTTCATTCTCAAGAATCCTATTTATCATTATTTAAATACGGAAAAGGAAATTGTGGAGTTCGCAATCCAGTACTCTACCGGTGTTTCAGAAATTCTACAGTCATATGTTAACAACATCTCCACCGTGGAGGGTGGCACGCATGTTTCGGGTTTCAGAGCGGGTCTGTCGAGAGCTATTCAGGATTATGCGAAGAGCCACGATCTGATCAAGGGCGTGTCCTCCTTGACAGGTGATGATGTTAGAGAGGGTTTAATTGCCATCCTTCATGTGAAGATACGAAACCCACAGTTCGAGGGTCAAACAAAATCTAAACTGGGAAACAGTTCTGTACGTGGATTAGTGCAATCAATCACTGAGAGATTCGTCAAAGAATTTTTGAATAGTTTTCCAGACCAGGCCGAACTTATAGTGAAGCGTGTACTTTCTGCCGCAGCGGCGAGAGAAGCTTCCAGAGAGGCACGGGAATTAGTAAGAAGGAAATCAGCACTCGAGAGCGGAGGTCTCCCTGGAAAGCTTGCAGATTGTTCAAGCACCGATCCAGAGAAAAGTGAACTTTACATCGTTGAGGGGAATTCAGCTGGTGGTACAGCTAAACAGGCAAGAAACAGGAATTTTCAGGCCATTCTACCTCTCCGAGGAAAGATTCTCAATGTTGAAAAGGCGAACGAATTCAAATCTCTTTCTAACGAGGAGATCAAGAACCTGATCACCGTTATAGGCACAAACATTAAGGAAAGCCTGGAACTGTCCAAACTCAGGTATCATAAGATTATCATAATGACGGATGCAGATGTTGATGGCTCTCATATTAGAACCCTTCTTCTGACCTTCTTCTACCGTTTCGCCGTCGATCTCATAAAGAAGGGTTACGTATACGCAGCTCAACCACCTCTGTATAGAGTGCAGAAGGGAAACAAGATCCGTTATGCGTACACTGATTCAGAGATGGAATCTATTGTCAGGGATATGGGCAATAAGAACGTAATTGTGCAGAGGTTTAAAGGTCTCGGTGAAATGAACCCACAACAACTCTGGGAAACAACAATGGATCCCGAGAGGAGAAACCTCATTAAAGTTACAATCGATGATGCTGTTGAAGCGGATCATATATTCTCCATTCTAATGGGCGATAAGGTAGCACCACGGAGGCAGTTCATCATCGACAACGCAAGATTCGTTAAAAATATAGATCTGTGATCGTATGATAACAACAAGGCCAATTGAAGAGGAAATAAAAACATCGTATCTGGAATATGCGATGAGCGTGATTGTTAGCAGAGCGATACCCGATGCTAGAGATGGTCTCAAGCCAGTTCAAAGAAGAATCCTTTATTCCATGAACGAGCTCGGGGTAACCCACAAAAATCCCTATAAGAAATCAGCCAGGATTGTGGGAGAAACTATGGGAAAATACCATCCCCACGGCGAGATGGCAATATATGACACCGTTGCCAAGATGGCCCGTGATTTTTCCACTCGATATCCCCTCATAGATGGACAGGGTAATTTCGGTTCCATAGATGGAGACGGCCCGGCTGCGATGAGATATACTGAAGCAAGAATGAGTGAACTTTCTGAATATATGCTTGCCGACATCGATAAGAATACGGTACCATTCAGATTGAATTTTGACGGTTCTCTTGAAGAACCTGAATACCTCCCAACAATGATACCTCAGCTCCTTCTTAACGGAACATCAGGTATTGCTGTTGGAATGGCAACAAATATGTTACCACACAATCTTACGGAGATAGGTGGTGCCATCATACACCTCACGGAAAATCCAGACTGTTCCCTTGAGGATCTTCTTCAGTACGTTAAGGGTCCAGATTTTCCTACAGGAGGTACCGCCTTTTTTGGCAGTGGGCTCATATCATCCTACCGAACCGGAAGAGGATCAGTCAGGATACGTGGTGAAGTCTCGCTCAAAGAGGATAAGAGAATAATCATCGAAAGTGTCCCTTACGGCGTTAACAAATCCAGTTTGGTAGAATCCATAGCCAACCTCGTTAAATCAGGTGTTCTCGTTGGTATCTCTGACATCAGGGATGAAAGCAACAGGTTGGGTATCAGAATAGTTCTGAAGGTGAGAAGCAACGATATACGTGACCTTATTGTAAACCAGCTTTACGAAAGAACTCAGCTTGAAAAGAGCATTGGGATAACAAATCTGGTCCTGCTCGACGGGGTTCCCAGAATCTTTGGGCTTAAGGATCTCCTTCGAATATTTATCGATCATCGGTTAGAAATAATATCCAGAAGATCACAGTTTGAACTCGCCAGATCAAGGAAGAGGGAGCACATACTCGCCGGTATGGAAATCGCCCTGACGAATATTGATTCTGTATTGAAGATAATCAGAAGATCCAAGGATCCAGGAACCGCAAAGGTTGATCTTAAAAGAGAATTTGATTTCAGTGATGAACAGGCAGCAGCCATACTTGATATGCGTTTGCAGAAACTTACGTCTCTTGAAGTTGAATCTGTTAGAAGAGAACTTTCTGAGCTTAAAGTTAAGATAGAACATCTCGAGGATATAATTGCAAATGAATCCACCAGAAAGAGGATCCTCATAGAAGAAATGCAAGAAATAATCTCAAAATTTGGAGATAAGAGGAGAACACGCATCATAGAGGGGGAGGAAAGATCGAGAACCATTGAGGAACTCATACCTAACGAGGAAACTGTGATCATACTCACAGATAGCGACATGATTAAACGTGTTTCCATGGACGTCTACAGATCCCAACGGAGGGGTGGAAAGGGTGTTTTAGGTACCCGAAGGAGAGAGGATATCATAACATCCACACTTCCCTGTATGACTCATGATACTATTTTGTGTTTCACCGATCAGGGGAATGTTTACTCTCTAAAGGCATACGAGATCGAGCAACGTGGACGGACATCTAATGGTGTCCATGTAACCTCTATTTTGAAGCTGAGAGAAGGAGAGAGGGTCAAAAGGATTGTGAAGCAGACCAACAATCTCAAGGAAGATATAGCGATCGTTACTGCTGGCGGGAAGATCAAGAAGATAGGTGCAAGGCACCTCAAAAAGATAAGGAGAAACGGAATACGGGTCATTTCTCTTCCGGAAAATGATCAGGTCGTTTCAGTTTTTCCCGTTACAGAGGATTCAAAGATTTTCGTTGCAACGGGTGACTCGAGAGGAGTTCTTTTCAATTCAAGCGAAATTAGAACAATGGGTCGCTCTGCCGTTGGTGTGAAAGCGATCAAGGTTAAACCCGGAGGAAGGGTTATATCATCATTTCCTCTGAGGGATGAGAAATACATTCTTTCTGTGACTAGTCACGGTCTTGCCAAACGAACAAATATATCTGATTTTAGCGTGCACCACCGCGGAGGATGGGGAATTCGGATTCACAGAATTTCAAATAGAACCGGTGAGCTCGTATCCGTTCTTCCCGTTTCTGAGGATGATGAGGTACTTGTAGTTTCTAAGGAAAATCTGATAAGAACATCTGTGAGAGACATTAGTATCCACTCGCGCAACGCTGCTGGAGTTAAGATTATGCAGCTTGATAAAGATGACCGTGTGGTTACTTTCTCGATCATAAAAAGATCAGACTGAGGGGGTGTGTGGTGAATCCGTCAGATGAATCTGGTGACCTGGAAGTCAAATATTACGAAATACCCATAGAGATCCGCGCTTTAAGAACTGCCACCCTTTACACTGTTAAATCGAAATCTGGAAGGAGGTATCTCATAGATACGGGAATGCGCGGTTCCACAATAAACAAACTGAGATCGTTAAATGCTCCCCTGGAGTCTCTCGATGGAATAATAATAACTCACCTACACATTGATCACATAGGTGGTGCAATGGCCCTGAAGAGAGATCTCGGAATCCCTATATATATGGGAAAAACTGACGCGGAGCTCAGTAAGAAAATCGGAGAAGGCTCTGAGGCATATCTCTCCTTCCTGTTTGATATCTACAGATCAAACGGCGTCTCCGGTAGGGAACTTGAGGAGACAATCGCAAAACATCCGATGCACTGGGAATTTAAAAATTACGCAGAACTTGAGGTTGATTATCCTATCTCTCAGGGTTTCACGGTACCGCACGATTCCTCTGTGAAAGTTGTGGATGTACCCGGCCACTCCCCCGGATCGATTTCTCTGGACTTTGGAAATAACCATATTTTTCTGGGTGACCACATTCTCACCCGTATCACACCCAATATAAGTTTTTACGATGATCATACAGATATGCTAGAACTTTATCTGAACAGTCTCAGGAAGATAAAGAGTTACGGTTATGCTGTTGGTTATCCGGGGCATGGTACACCTTTTTCTAACATTGAAAAACGGATCCGGGAGCTAATCGATCATCACAAAGGCAGACTTTCCGAGGTCCTCCGAATTCTCAAGAATGACTGGAAGACTGTTTTTACGGTAGCAACGGAAATGAACTGGAGTGCCGGCCGTACTTACTATTCGATGAATCAGTTCGAGAAAAATTTTGCGTTTGGAGAGGCTATGGCGCACATCAGACATCTCGTCGCCACCGAACTGGTGAGGGTGAAGGAGGATAGGGGTATTTTCTTCTTTAGGTCTGAAGCAAATCATCGCGTGGTCTGATGATGTTATTAATTCTGAACGTAACTCTATTATCCTGTGCCTCAACTTCCCTTAACCTTCTCAGAAAGATACTGAGCTTCCACTCAGGCAATATTGCTTCGCATTCAAGGGAATCCTCTGCTACCTTGTACCCGCAGAAGGTTGTGTAGAGAGGGACGCGAGAAGCTTCGGGAGCCGGAAAATAGAGAGCGAGCGGGCTCTTCCAGGTACCCTTATAGATCAGAGGTTCTTCGGATACCTTGACAAACCCTTCGGGAGCAGTCCAGCTGGAATGTGGGGGGAAGTAGAATAATGCCTCATCAATTCCGGCTGTGTAATGGAACCTCGGTTCTATGGTGGTTCCCGGCGGAAGATTATGCTCATTTGTGATATCATTGTTGCACCGAATTGAAATGTTTATTCTGGCGCCGAAGAGGTCTGGAAGGGACCATCTGGAGCTGAAGGCAGGTCCATGATAACTATTATCACCAAGGTATTCAATCTTTCCACCTTCGTAATCCGACACGAACTTGATAACAGTATCCGATAGACTCTTCAGATCTGATACATGGAATCTCATGGTCAGAAAATGCTTTCCATTCTTAAGCGTAAAGGTATCAAAGACAAGAGAAGGGACGAGTAAGAAATCTTTAAAAACATTAAGGACGGAGAAACTCTCGCTCTTGAAGGATATAGTATGTACGTCATCAATCTTCCTAGCACCGAATTTCTGAAGGAAAATACGTTTCTCCCTGGATATATCAGAATTGGGGACGTAGTAATATCCTCTCAGATTATCCCCATCAACCCTTACCGCAAGGGGAAGACCGATTGAAAATCTTTCAGAAAATTGTTCACTAGGATGGTTATCACTGTACCGAAGCACAACGCGAAAATCGAGCTTTGAGGTGATCTCCTCATATAACATTTAGAGTTTATTCCCATGTGGTATTTATGTTTTATTAAATAAATATGTACTAATAGCTGCGTTTAAATTGAAGTAATGCTGATTGCGTCCTGTGTGCTCATACTCCTATGTAAAAGCTTAAACAAAAGCTCCATTCATATTTATTTATTTGAAAGCCACAAAGACCAAAAGTTATCCTATCCTATTATCTGTTGATTTAACCAATTACTTAAAAAAAAGAAGACAAAGAGATTTCGTGTAATAGTTTCTCAGGACGTAGCGTCCCGAGTTTTGTGTATTTATAAA
>WAQW01000054.1 GCA_015520045.1 Thermoplasmata archaeon
ATACTATTTATTTCTCTCATCCTCAGAATCTAAGCACCGTGAACGTGGAATGGCGTATGAAACCAGCGTTGTTTCTTAGTTCATCGATTCTGATTTATGAGGATACGCTATTAAATACTGCCAAGAAAAACGACAAGGAGGATTCATACAAACTTGCAAAGCCCCTGAGGCTGGGAGAATTACCTGAAATGACGCGAGCCATCATAGAATTGGAACACCATAATGTTAATATTATGTATAGGTATAGATACAAACAGAAGAAGGGGCACTGTTCCTGACGATCTAAGGTTTAACAGGAAGCGAGGCATAATCATCAGGGAAAGGGAGAAAGCCAGATACAGGCTAAGATGGGGAATAGGGCGGACATTTTCCATTCTGGAGGAGATGTTGCATTCCGAGTGCATACGGTATATCCCGAACAGGAACTGTGATGTTGCTGTTGGTGAAAGGATATTTGCATACAACTGCATTGTAATGGTCAATCAGATCAGGCACAGACCACAGAGGGAAATAATGGATATCGTTATATGACGAATGTTTGGACACGCTAACATTAATCATAGTGAATCAGGATTGTTTTCCCTCGTCATAGCGCTACTTCTAAAGGATGAACTTATCAAGATTGATCATCTCAATCTGATGATTCCCATGAATTTATATCAGTAGAACCTTTTTAACAGAAGAAGATGTATAGAAACCGATCATCAGAATGATGAGAGAATTAACGCGAACTTTTTAGTTCAAAGGGAGAATCGCTTCATTTCTAAGAAAATTCAGGGTCTCGAGAACCTTTAGATTATGGAACCCTCCCTAGACAAGTGTTTATATTTTTGTACCAATAAAGGTGATGTGTTGAACAGACATCTGGCTATCAGCGCAAAAAAGTACATTAAATTCAACCACAAGGAGGTTGAGTTAAATTGGCCAGTTTCATTCTGGAGAGAATATGATAGGCTAAGAGGTTTTCCTGAAGAGACTGCTGTCGTAGTATTCCGCACTAGGGGTTGCTCCTGGTATAATTTTTCCTCCTGCACCATGTGCGGATACTTTAACGATATCTCGAGAGATATTCACGAGGAAAACCTCATATCCCAGATAGATTATGTGGCTGAGAGGCTTGGCGGAATACAAGTCTTAAAAGTGTTTACCTCTGGCAGTTTTTTGGATCAGAGAGAGATACCCCTTCCCGTGAGAGATTATTTTTTTGAGAGGGTAGGAGAATCGGTCGAGAAAATACTCATTGAATCAAGAACCGAATATATAAACAAAAGTAATCTTATGGCATCATCAATACCGCTTCACAAAATAAGAATAGCCATCGGCCTCGAGTCCTCGGACGATAACATCATAGCAAACAGTATAAACAAGGGATCCACGTTTTCAAAGTATGTTAGAGCCGCGCAGGTTGCAAGGGAACTGGGTACCGAAGTACGCACGTACCTCCTTTTCAAGCCATTGTTTGTATCAGAAGCTATGGCCATTGAAGATGTTAAACGTTCCGTCAGAGATGCATATCCATACACCAGTGATATTTCCATAAACCCAGTTAATGTTCAGAAAAACACCCTGCTAGAGCATTTTTGGAGACGGATGCTCTACAGACCGCCACGGTTATGGAGCGTGGCCATCCTCTTGGCAGATCTGCTTGAAGAGGGTTACAGGGTGGTTTCATTTCCAACAGGAGCGAATCAGTTAAGAGGCGTACACAATGAGAATGAAGACAAGAAGCTTCTTCAGCTCATTTTAAAAGCCTCCCTTGAACAGGATCCTTCCCAACTTAGGGAATACATAGAGAGCAGTGATCTTAGCCGTTATCGCACCTGGTTAGAGATTGAGAATTCACTGCCTATGGAGACGGATTATTCCAGAATTGTGGAATCGATCAGCCAGTCATCTCTTACCATTTAGCATAAAAAATGGAGGGAATTGCGTGAAGCTTAGGGATCTTGGGGAACGTGAGATAATCAAGAGCGTAGTATCTAAGTTTACGGGAAACAGACACCTCAATGATTGCGCTGTGATTGATAACGGTGAGGATTATCTTCTTCTGAGCACAGATCTTGCGTCTATGAGGAACAACATCCCTTCGGGTTCTCCACCGGAACTGATAGGCGAATTCGTGGCATCCATAAATCTCAGCGATATCGCTGCAATGGCAGGCATACCCATTGGGATGATGATATCACTATCTTTGAGTCCAAGCTACGACGATGAATTTTTGTACCAAATTATGAGGGGAGTGAGAAGAAAACTTTCCTTTTTCAATGCAGAAATACTTGGTGGGGACACAAAGGAGGGAGATGAGCTGGAGATTGCCGGAACGATAATAGGCAGGCAAAAAAAGAATATTACACGCTTTAGAACAGACATTAAAAAGGATCAAATTATAGGAATTACAGGAAATGTTGGGCGGGCTTATGCCGGTTATATGTTTTACTCCAGCGGTTATGCAGTTACCCGAGGAATAGAATTGATGCTTGACCTTAACCCAAGGATAAGAGAAGCGCAGATTATTTCCGAACTCGGAGGTAAGTTCATGACCGATCTGTCTGATGGTTTATTTTCTTCGGTGTGGAACCTGAAAAGCGATTTTGGAATTGGAGTAAAGATCGTGTACGATGAAATACCTTTTCACGGTGAGCTCAAAAGAGCTGCAAAACTTTTTGGCAAAAATCTGGGATCCACAGCCCTCTCTTTTGGCGGAGATTATGAGCTCATGTTCACGATAGACAACTCCATATACAGGGATTTTAGAGAATCGTTGGAGAGTGAAAAGATCCCAGTTTCATTTATAGGACAGACGTGGATGGGTGATAACATCATATTTCGTGATGAGAGGTGGGAACCTATGAAACAGAAAGGATATGAACACTTTCAGCCCGAAGAGGGGCTGTAGCTTTAAGGAGCTGCCTTTAATGATGTGCGCAGAAGCAACAACCACATCACATATTTCTGGTAGAATGTAAATATAAGTAAACACTGGTGCAGACATGGAAAAAAGGGTGCAGGTAGTTCTCGTAAATATGGATCTTGATCACTTTGTATCGGCTTTCAATAAGTATGAAATTATCATGGCCCTCGAGCACCTGCTTTCATCGAATCTCGGTGCACCATTCACTGTTATAAGACTAAACCTTGAATATAATGGAGGACCCTGTCGAAGCTTTCATGAAAAGCACCACGGTAATAACGATAACCTATCTACCTTTGAAGAGAAAATGCTCAGTAAGTTCGAAGAACTTGATGGAATGTTACAGCATCCACGTTCCGTTGAAGGCTACAGCATTTTCCGTGATCCTGTCACAGCTGAGTTACTGGGAGCACCCCAGACTGATGCCCTTCTTCTTGGCGGATTCTACACGGAGTGCGAAATCATGGCGAGTGTTATTGATGCTGTAAGGGAAAAAGTGAAACCTGTGATTATCTCCGATCTCTCGTCCTCGAGATCAGAGAGAATATACTATAAATCATTGGATATACTGTCTCTGTGGGCGGAGATAGGTGACACTAGAGAACTACTTATAAAATATGTACATTAAGTGTTAACTCATGACTTCGAAATACGCAGTGTTCATCGGAGGTGTTCCCGGAGTTGGAAAATCAAGCATTTCATGGAGTCTATCTCATGCGTTTGGAATAAACAATATCCTTTCTGGGGATTATCTGAGAGAATTTTACAGAGCTTACGTGCGTAGCGGAAATATTATAAACTACAGTGTGTACGATGCATGGCATTATTTTGGAAAAGAGACTGATGAGAATATCCTCAAGGGGTTCATCAGGCAGGGTGCAATAATCAAGAAGGGGATTGAAAGGGTAATACTTCGCTCGGCCCGAAATGGAGAACCTGTGCTGATAGAAACCCTCTATTTCATCCCGGAATTATACAGAAAAATGCGGGAATATATCATACCGATGTACCTCTACATTTCCGATAAAAAAATTCATGAGGACAGGCTAAACTCCAGGACCCTATTCACACATTTCAAATCGCCAGGCGAACGTTTATCGAGAAAACTTCGTGAATACCGCATTATGATGCGTTATTCCCTAGTGGCATGTGAGGAGTACGGCATTCCAACATTTGAAATGTCTGACTTCGAATCCTCGATAGAGAGAATAACAGAATATGTTGAGAGTCAGAAGGGATGGCCTTGATCGGAGAGGAAGAGGGAAAGAGGATAAGGAAGAAATTGACGGACCTCGGGTTGTACGCTCAATATGATATGCCAGACATCGTTCTGGAGGATGGGAAAATTACTTACGGTTTCGGGTTCCCCATAAAAGCAATGGAAAAGTTTCTAGGCTATTATGATCCAGCAATGCATCTACCTTTTAGCCCATCGATATCATTTAACACTGACTTTTCGTACGCCTTCAGCCTTTGTCGTTTTAAAAAGGAACCGGGGCGGGATACTGTTCAAGTGAATGGAAGAGTGTCGCAGGAGTATACGCACAAAGCCGGTCAAGCACTTGATCTGTTTAAACAATTAACAGGTATCACCGGAAGTTTTGATTTCTATATCGACATTATCAGACGGTATGGTCGTGCCAAGGGTCTCAGTGAATCTTCTGCGGTTGCCTCTTCCGTAAGCATGGCACTCTTGCGTAACGTTTTATCCACAGAGCCTTCCGAAACTCTGATCTCAAGATTTGCCAAGTTCGTATCCGGGTCAGGTACCAGATCTGCCGTAACTGGTCTCTCCATGTGGCTATCATACGCTGGCATTGCGGAACCGGAGAGCTTCGCTGTAAGATTGCCGATCGATCTCTCCAACCTACATATCGCTGCCTTTCCACTTACTGCAGATATTAAAACATCCGACATGCATACAGCTGTTCTCAGATCTCCCCTTTATTTCTCCTGGATCAGCTCCAAGTTCGGCTTCATTGAAAATTTTATAGATAGCCATTTTCCACTTGAAATGATCCTGGAACGTGGATTCGATGAGATGATCTCTCTTTCAAACGTGGTAAGATCCGTTGGAAGGGAGATTCATAACTCGAGCACTCTTACCATAATTGAAAGGTATCTTGATTTTAAAAAGAAAAATCCAAACATTTTTATGACAACGGACACGGGTCCAAGTGCGGTGTTGATGTCCACGGAGAAAAGCATCCTGTTAGAATTTCTCGAGACAATTCCGCTGAAGTATATTCAGGGAAATGTGAACCCATCCATGCAGGCCCAGACGATAAAATCCACGCTAAAAGACATGAAAGAGAGGTATGGTCTCCAGTAACGAAATCACGGATCCACGGGATATTCCTCTCGTATCCCTTCGTAGATTACGGGAAACTGAAGAAAAGTTTCTTCTCACGCGAGTTGAGGATTTTAATCCAGGAGGCTCCTCGGAACCTCCCGATTATAGATGGAATCTCATATCTGAAGCGGTTCTGTTCAGGGATAACTATACATGCAGGGTTTGCCATAGATCCTCGTTCTCATCCGTTAGATCTCAGAAAGCCTATTCTCGAATTCATCTGAACATTCAGGTTCATCATATCATTCCTCGCTCCAGTGGAGGTAGCAACAACTTCAAAAATCTTATAACACTTTGTGAGGATTGCCACAAGAAAACCTTCAAGGGCGGATACTCAGGTGTTCCTGTTACAAATGAATTATCGGTATACTCTGATAAAGAGGTGATCCATGCTGCAATCTCGGAGGAGTATCTGGGTACTTCGAATCCAACGAAAGCCGAAGTCCTACTCGAGGAAGTTTCGGCGACTTATGGAGGAGACTTAACATTCTCACCTTCACGAAAAGAAGGATCAAACCTTAGAACCACTGTATTCCTGTTAACATACGAAGACTTTACAGAAGCTCTTAAGCGAGCATTATCTGCAAAGAAGGCCAAGAGTTATATCACAATAATGGGAAAGAGGGGGAGGGTTAACGTTCCGGTGAAGATATTGATAGATATTGATGGGAATCTCGTCCCATGGTTTTCATAGGACCACAAGCTCCCTCTCGAGTGAGTGATTCTCTATTCCAAATTTATCAACCTCTATCGAGCTCCCATCATATAGTAGGGCCTGTTCATCGCCCGAGTACACTGCACTGACAATTCTGCCAATGGAGTCGCCTTTCAGGATTCCAGATCCGCTGGTGCCGGTTGCAACTATCACGTTCAATGATCTAAATATATACGGCGTTCGATTTATTGTGTTGTATGCATAATATCCTGCCCAGCTTCCATCTACTCTTGCGGAAGAGAAGGCGGGGAAATAGGCCTCAAGCACGGGCCGGAGATTCAGATCATAGAATTCCCTCTCCGGGAGTGGATCCTCAGTAAAGGAAAAATCCCTGCCTATATTATCAGAAGCTGAAACCCAGATTGAGTTCTCCTTTGGGTTCGGCCTGATATAAACACCAGCATGCGGCAAAACAATAAAAGGAGCAACCCGATCAGGATTGAGTTTAGAGGAGTAGAGTATCTTTTTTATATCCTCACCACCAATTCTAAAGATCTGTCTCTTTCTAGGCCTGATGTGACTGTCTATTCCCAGCGGGTCCAGGAGTGATGTGGTCCAAACCCCGGTTGCAAGGATGTATTTCTCTGCTCTGAAGGTCCCCCTGTTTGTTTCTATTCCTCCAATGGTTTTGTCCTGCCAGATATAGGGCTCTCCAGGATAATTGAGTGGATTTGTTGGTACAAGATTCAGGTGCCTGACCTCAGTGTTGAATTGAAAATCTACACCCATCCTCTTGAGCTCGCCGTAGTAAAATGCTGAGAGGAGATCAGGTTCCATAATGCCACACTTTTGTCCAAAAAAACCTCCAGTTATCTCATCGAGACCAATTATGTCAGAAGCGTCTGGTGATGGTTTTCGAGTAATAACAGCGCCTTCAAAAATTTCATCTAGCTCCATCCACTTTACAAGACCTCTTTCTTCAAGGATCTCAGACCAGCCAGGTATCTGATGTGTGACGAGGAACAGATATCCTGTAAATTTCATGCCAATATTGAATCCGAGATCTTCCTGAATGTGTCTGTAAAAATCAATGGATGAATTTGAAAGACTGTAATTCAATGAGGTTGTGAAGAGATTTCTAAACGCAGCGGCACTCTTGCCGGTGTTGCCCTGGGAGTACGTTGGTGCTTTATCTATTATGGTGATGGACAAATCAGGATTCTGCCGCTTAATATGATATGCCGATGTGAGACCAATAATTCCAGATCCAACAATGATGAGATCACTGTCCATGGTACTGTATCTTTGAGATATATATTATAACAATGAGATCATCAATCTGAGCCCTGAAAAAGGGTGGCCCTACGTTACCGCTTTAAGAATAAGGAGAAGGGAAAGAATAAACTCAGTATGAAGGCTGAGAATTCAATTCCCTGTTCTCAGGCACTCTATAGGTAGTGTATGAAAATATAAAGGAGGATGATGCAGCAATACCGCCAACGATGACCGGATACAGGAAGAGGATCACGATACCTGGCATCGAGGTTATGCTTCCCAGGAGTAGTGATAGAGCCCAAACACCTTTTGGGGATTTTGCCACTATGGTAGCAAGAGTTACGAATATACCCACGAGAAAACCTGAGATGGTTGAGGTTCCCGGTCTCTGCTTTATGAATGGAATTCCAGCGAGAATCGCGAACTCAGGGTAAGGACTAAGAAATGAAATCGGTAACATAATCACTATGGAGCTGAAGATAGAGGAAACAAACAACCAGATCCTATACGTACTCATACAGATACACCTCCCTGTAGTTATTGAAATTGTAATAGTCGTGATTCAACCATAACTGAAGCTGGTTTGAATAGTACAAGTTCAGGGGGTTTCCACTAATGCCTCCAGGAAAAACTTCAAGAAATGTGCTAGTGGCGGGAACAGAAATCTCTCTCAGTGAGGATCCAACGGTGACATAAGGTTCTGGAACTTCCAGGGAAAGTGGGACCGATCCAACGCTTACAGTGTAAGTATCTCCCCAGATCTTAAACGGACCCAGGGAAAGAGCAGAGAGCCCGGTTAGGCTGAATATCTCAAGCCTATGGACTGAACCCCATCTCCACTTGGATATATTCCCGAGATGCGCCGAAAGAAATGCAACATCTTTGGAAAAGGCTTTTTTTAATATTTCGCTGAAACTGTGATCGAACCAGAATGAAGAGGGGGAGTTCTTACAAAGATAGATAAGGGAATTTGGAAATGGTAATGGGAAGCCAGTAAGGCTGTGTTCCCTGTAAATTTTATCGAAGGTCATATTGTAGATAAAGGAGACAAGATACCAATAAATCGTTTCAGCGATGCTATTCTTATCGGTGCTGAAATTCCAGTTATTAAGGTAATCAATCTCACGTTGATAGGTTGAATTTCCCGTGGTATTTTTGAGGATACCAAGAAAAAGAGGAGTTAGAATCGAAGCCCAATAATCAGTGATATTTGACTGGAGAGCCTTCATCTGCGAGACGGAAACTGTTTTATGATCCTTAAGGAAATTATAGATAATCTCGGCCCTTCCACCTGATGCCCAGAATCCCCCCACAAAAGGGAATGGATAATCTAATGAAGCCGTTGGCTGGTTTGGAGCAAAAGCATAACCCGGGAGTGGATTCTTAACCTGAGGTAGGTACTCAAAGGGTACGTTTCCGGCCGGTTCAAATTTTTCAGAAGTACCGTTCATGAGAGATCGTGATCCAATGGTCTTGACCGTTTTGCCATCGGGGAGTGTGGTATTGAAATATGGATATTTACCAGCTGTAATGTAGCCTGCGTCACGGTTCGTTACAAGGGCGAAATTCTGGGGCGGCGCTCCCCAGTACGAGAGTGCATGAAGCATCTCTCCATAATTGCTGGATTGATCAAGAAGAATCTCAGCAACCATATCGGTTGAGTACATTGCATTTCTCCAGTTCAGTGAAATTGCATAGTTAGTTTGCCTCCCAATTATCGGACCATTGTTGGTAAATGCTATGCTGTACTTTTTTCCCATTAGAGTGTAGTTGTAATATGAAAGCGGATACCAGTGACCATTGTAGAGATAGTGAGTACCGTTCAAAATCTCTAGAAACTCATTGGCAGAATTTCCCTCTGGGGTGGTCAGTCCCCAAGAGGTGCTGTTCGTATGTCCTATGAGAATGCCCGGAAGACCAGAAAGGCTCCAACCGGTAACATTGAAGCCGGGCGCTGTTAACTGCATTGGGATCCAGAGGGAAGGCGCGTAGAGTGTTAGGTGAGGATCATTTGCCAGCATCGGAGCGCCCGTGGATGAACGGTTACCCGCTACAACCCAGCTGTTACTCCCTATGGAACGAGCCATCGAGTCTGTCACGATTTGAGCATAAGGATCTGTGATATTTTTCAATGCTGCCCTTATCAAGGGCTCAACATGATACAGTGTGGAAGTTTTGATGCCCGTGTACCACGCCTCATAAAAATTGAGATTCCAGAAGTAGCTGGTGGAGATATTCTGAGAAGAGAGCCCGAAACCGTTGATTGATCCATTACCTGGAACAACCGTTATCTTTTCCGTATAGTACGGATAATTGGGCCAGATAGCTGTTGTATTTTTGTAACCAAGCTCCAGGTACATTAGCGCACTCATTAAAGGCTCGGTGGCCCCGGTGGTGAGGGACCAGGCCATAAATTCCTGCCAGGCCATCAGAAATGTAATGTTCCAGAATGGTGGAGTTATTCCCAACAATCTGAATCCAATGGGAGGATCTGAACGCACCGTTTTAATGTAATCATTCACGCCGCTGGTAAAATCCTCAAGATACCCGTAATATTGTGGATAGTTCATTTCGAGATAGTGAGATAAAGAGATCGCGTATTCCGGAATTCCGATATAGTGCATGGAGATATCTGAGTTCACGGCACGCTTTCCAACAAGCTTGCTCAATTCTCCCATTGCCATAAAAGCCTGCAGATCCATCTGGAACATTCTGTTAGATGCCTCAAAATAGCCCTGCGCAATGAAAAGATTGCGGAGATCAGGTGCGCGGATGTGAGCAACACCGTGATTGTCTATATAAACGCTCACATTCCCTGACAGTGAGGGTACACGTATTGTGGAGTTCCCATACTGGGAATTTCTGGAAACATTCCACGCCCCAACAGAACTGTTCAAGATTCCGAAGTCGCCACCAACCTCAGAAAGGATGAAGATTAAAACAACAGCCACTGTTATTAAAACATATTTTTTGTAACTCTTCATATGGGTCTCTTTAATAGAATGCACATGCTTTCTTAAAAATCTTTTCATTCCATTTGCTTTCAAAAATATTGGGTTACTGAGACGCATTACGGGGAACTGACCTCCGGAATCAAAGAAAGTTTAGCTACCATATTTATCAGATTCTAACAAATTAAAAATAACGCATTGTGGAGCATCAGAGGAAAATTAAAATGATTAAAATAGTAAATGTTAATTATCTTCCCATATGTCACAGGAAGATGGTATTATACTCAGAGTCGCTGAAGCGAACTCTACAGATCCCGGAATGTCCAGGGTACGGTTGGATGAAGCTTCCAGATCTGAATTGGGCGCCGAAATAGGTGATGTGATTCAGATAGAAAGCGTCAAGAAAACTGTTGGAAGAGTATACCGCGCAAGGCCCGAGGATGAGGGAAAAGGTATTGTCAGGATTGACAGTGTTATGCGGAATAACTGTGGCGCATCTATAGGTGATAAAGTTCTCGTTAGGAAGGTTATTACGACCATTGCGAAGAAAATAGTTCTTGCTCCCATAATCAAAAGAGAGCAGAGACTCAGGTTTGGAGAAGGGATTGAGGAGTTCGTCCAGAAAGCCCTCATACGCAGGCCGATGATTGAGCAGGATAACATTAGCGTACCAGGTTTGACTCTTGCAGGCCACTCTGGACTTCTGTTTAAAGTTATAAGAACTGTTCCCCCGCGCATTGCGGTTGAGGTTGGGGAGAATACCAGAGTTGAAATCCGTGAGGAACCTGCCTCTGAGGTTCTTGAAGAGGTGAGCAGGGTAAGCTATGAGGATATCGGTGGTCTCAGGGATCAGCTTGGAAAGGTAAGGGAGATCATAGAGCTTCCCTTAAAGCATCCGGAGCTCTTTGAAAGGTTCGGTATTGCGCCTCCCAAAGGTGTACTTCTTCATGGACCTCCAGGAACGGGGAAAACGCTTATTGCCAGGGCCGTTGCAAACGAATCGGGCGCGAATTTCTTCTCCATAAATGGTCCGGAGATTATGAGCAAGTACTATGGCCAGAGTGAGCAGAAATTGAGGGAAATATTCATGAAGGCCGAGGATACAGCTCCTTCCATTATCTTCATAGATGAGATAGATTCCATAGCTCCAAAGAGAGAAGAGGTCCAGGGTGAAGTTGAGCGACGTGTAGTTGCACAGCTGTTAACACTTATGGACGGCATGAAGGAGCGCGGTCACGTCATAGTGATAGGAGCAACCAATAGAATAGATGCCGTAGATCCAGCCCTAAGGCGTCCTGGAAGATTTGACAGGGAGATTAACATTGGCGTGCCGGATAAAAATGGAAGACGTGAGATACTCGCAATTCACACCCGCGGCATGCCGATGCTTGGAATGGATGAGAATAAGAAGGCACAGTTTCTTGATGAACTTGCTAAGCTCACCTACGGTTTCGTTGGAGCCGATCTTGCAGCCCTTGCAAGAGAATCTGCGATGAATGCACTCAGGAGATATCTTCCAGAGATTGATCTCGATAAGGCCGTGCCCCTTGAAATTCTTGAGAAGATGGAAGTTACAAAGCAGGATTTCCTCGATGCACTGAAGACTATTGAACCCAGCAGTCTCAGGGAAGTGACCGCTGAAATACCAAATGTCAAATGGGATGACGTTGGTGGTCTTGATTCAATTAAACAGGAACTGAAAGAGGCTGTTGAGCTTCCCTTGCTCAATCCCGATGTCTTCAAGAAACTTGGAATAAGGCCCCTTAAAGGCTTTGTCCTGTACGGGCCGCCGGGAACCGGGAAAACTCTCCTCGCGAAGGCTGTTGCGACAGAAAGTAATGCGAACTTTATTTCAGTAAAAGGACCGGAGGTACTGAGCAAATGGGTGGGAGAGAGCGAGAAAGCTGTCAGGGAGATATTCCGTAAGGCCAAGCAGGTTGCTCCCTGCATAGTCTTTCTTGATGAGATAGATTCGATTGCTCCCAGAAGAGGTGCCGGTAATGATTCTGGAGTAACCGAGAGAATAGTCAACCAGTTGCTCACATCACTTGATGGTATGGAAACTCTTCAGGGAGTTGTTGTTATAGCTGCCACTAACAGACCGGATATGATGGATCCTGCCCTGCTCAGGGCCGGGAGATTTGACAAACTCCTCTACGTGCCGGCGCCTGATCTCAAGAGCAGAAAGAAGATACTCGAGGTTCACACCAGAAATATGCCCCTCGCTAGCGATGTTGATCTGAATGTCATTGCTGAGAGAACAGAGGGGTATGTTGGAGCGGATCTTGAAAATATATGCAGAGAGGCTGGTATGATGGCATACAGGGAGAATCCAGAAGCTTCGCAGGTTACGCAGGAGAACTTTCTTGCCGCTTTGAATGTCATTCCGCCTTCCGTGGACGATGAGGTTCTCAAGTTCTACGAGTCAATTCAGAAAAACCTTAACAAGACCATATCAGAGAAGCGAAGATCGGTTGAAGAACTGGGACTGTATCAGTAATCTATTATTTTATATGGTGTAATTGTAAATTATTTATATAGAGAGGATTTATAACTATTGGGTGGAGCGATACAGATGAATAAAAAATTCACCAACGATCTTATCGGAATGCAGGTCGTGAGTACAGGAGGCCAGCTCGTGGGAAAACTTGATGATTTTGTTTTTGAAACCGACACAGGAGCGCTCGAAAACCTGCTGGTAACTCCTGCAGGTGATCTTAAATTTACGGAGTTAAAGACCGACAATGGCGGGAGATATATTATTTCGATCCGCAAACTAAAATCTGTTCAGGACGTTATCGTCGTGGATATTCCTAAGATATGATTGATCTTCTCAGGCCTGCTGGCTTGGCACATATCTGAGGATTGCTGCCGCCCCACCAAAAGCATTCTGCAGCAACTTACCTTCTTCACTGTCTCCGCTTATTATCTCAATGGTTGCTCCTCCTTCTTCCGCCAGAGAGTAAAAAAGTTCCACCACATCCTCTTTTTCGACCAAATTCATCTGTGAACCATCCCTGGGGCAGGGGACTTCCTCCTCTTTTTTGGAGTAGCGGGTTTCAACATTCCCACATACCGAGCACCTGTAGGTAAACCTGTAGAGGTTGAGATCTTCAGAGACCAGAAGAGTGTCCACAGTATGGTTTTCAAGCGCACTTATGAGCGGCATAAGTCCGTAGGTGGCAAGCCCACTATCACTCTTTCTTAACTCCGCAAGAAAGCGCTGAACGAGGTCTCGTTCCTTTGCAACTTTCATATCCTTCATACTTTCAGATGCCTTCATGACCAGTTCTCTCAAACCAGATTCATCAGTGTAACCTATATCAAAAGTTTCCTTTACCTTCTTTTTGATTTCATTGGAAAGGTAACCCTTCTCAAGGAAGAAATTCTTGGTGGATCCGGGACCACCGACAAATATGGCCTTAATGTTTCCAATGATGGGCATAAAGGCATTGTTCGCTATTTCACCAATCTTTTTGAAGTACTCATTGGCCGCAATTTCTATCAAGCGTTCGAATCTCCTGGACGATTGCCCTCCCTGATGATGCTTGCTGGGAACGAGCGATTGCTTGTTTGAAATAACCTCGATAGACGTCCCAGAAAGAATGCCCACGGTAGCTTCCTTCCTGTCGATCACTATCAGACCATAGATCTCTTTCTCCTCAAGCTGACTCTGAAGGTGTTCTATATGAAAAAGAGAGTCGCATTTGTACATGAAAGTCTGTATTGGCTCTGGAGGCTCAATGATTTTAGTGTACATTTCGGTCTGATCTCCTCTTGTTGCCACGTGACCAACAAAGAATACGAGACCGTTCCTGGGGGGAGATCGATAATACTTTAATCGGGACATTATGGATTCAATTGCAGCCAGAACGTTTTTTCGGGTTGATTTGGACTTAATGTTGGATGATGTGGAGTACTCCTCTCTCAGATACTGAACAACATCAGAGATCTGCTTGTCTGGAGGTATGTACAGAGAGATAAGCTCAGTACCCCTACCTTTCAGTTCAGAAAGCTCCTTAAGAGCCTTTTTGAATTCGTATCTCCGGCGTTGCATCTCATCGAATGGCATTCTGTGTAAAGTTTATAATTGTATTTAACCTTAATCAGTCGATGAAAAAAAGTGTTGTTATTTCTCTGGGTGGATCGGTGATTTCCGGAGATCCTGTCAATACTGAACTGCTGGAAGAATATTCCAGAATACTGGAGCAGATTGATGTGGACAGTATAGGAATGGTGGCAGGTGGGGGATCCATAGCAAGGAGCTACATAAGGATTCTCAGGGAGTATGGTGTTTCTGAATTTTATCTTGATAACGTGGGCATCCTATCAACCAGAATAAACGCGTACGCTGTTTCCTCCATTCTGAAAGATTCTTCACCAATCGTACCAACGAGTTTTGAAGAAGCCATCTCACTGCTCAACGATCACAGGATTGTTGTAATGGGTGGTGTCCTTCCAGGTTTCACGACCGATGCAGTTTCTGCACTATTTGCAGAGTCCATCGGTAGCAAAATTCTTGTCAATGCCACTGCTGTGGATGGCGTTTATGATGTGGATCCAAACACTCATCCCAATGCAAGCAAAATCGCAAGATTAACCTATGATGAGGCGATAAAATTATCGTTCAGAGTTGGCCAGAAGGCGGGTTCCAACGTATTCATGGATGGCGTATCCCTTGGTATCGCAAAACGCTCCCATATTCGTGTATTCGTGATAGATGGAAGGTCACCTGAGCAGATCAGAAACATAGTAGAGAGGGGGGAGTGTTCTGGAACTATCATAGAATAGATGCTTACCCCACATTTTTTTCTATCGAGATATAAACCTCAGTTCCGTCGATATCCCACCTGGTACCTTTTTTCTGTTCACTTACAATAAGATCGTCACAGAGAGTTTCACGTTTGATCAGCTCCGAATGATCACTGATAGCTTCCCTGATGAGGCCAGAAGCATGAATCCCAACGATGATGTGATCGTCATACTCTAGGTCCTGATCCTTGCGCATTACCTGGATCCTCCGTATGATTTCTCTCGCATACCCTTCCATAAGGAGTTCGGTAGAAAAATTCCGGTTAAGGAAGATCTCTATGTTTGCATTTTCATCGGAGACCATTGCGTAATCGTTCTGGGGAGTTTCCTCGGTAATCAGAAAATCGGGAGGCAACACAACCTCTCCAACTTTCACCGATTCACCGCGAGTTAGCTTTTCAAGTATTTGGTTTTGATCCATTTTTGAAAGTGCATCAACAACCGCATTCAGCCTGTTCCTGAGAATGGGAGCAGATTTTCGGTAATCAAGTTTTATGTTGACTTGAACGGGGCGCTCATCAGGAGCAATAAACTTCAGTGTTTTCGTGTTTAGTTCGGGGAGAATCACATTTGTTATGTTTCCAGGAAGGCGATGATCTGAACATACAAGAATCTCAGAAACTGGCTGGCGTCCCTTTATCCTGGCATCCTGACGTAATCTCCTAACCCTTTCTATGATCGTGGATGCAAGAGAAAAATCCTTTTCAAGAGCATCATCTATCTGTGAATACACGGGCTCTGGGTACTTTTCTAAATGGACGCTTTCCAGAGGGCCCTTCAATTTCTGATAAAGATATTCACTGAGAAATGGAGTTATCGGAGCAAGGATTTTGGCTATTGTAATCAGAGCATGATAAAGAACAGAATACGCCTGGTATTTGTCGTTTGTATCATCAGAATCTTCCCAGAATCGACGTCTCGATAATCGGAGATAACGATTGGAAAAATCATCTATGAATTCCTGGATCGGTTGGTAGGCTTCATTGGGCCTGTATCCATCCATAGCCTTTCTCACCCTGAGAATAGTGTTATTCAGTCTCGATATGATCCATCTATCTAGCGGATTCTGGGAAATTTTCAGGCCATCAAAGGTGAAGTGATCAAGATTCGCATTGGAACCAAAAAAGGAATAAACGTTTAGGAGAGTTGAGACTATTTTGCTCTTAATTTCAGCCATTATCTTCTTGTCATAGTTCTTTGGTCTCCAAGGCGCACCGCTGATGAAGAATAGCCTCAGAACATCGGGTCCGATTTCCTCAAGGGCATCTAGAGCATACACGGAATTCCCCTCACTTTTACTCATCTTTTTACCCTTAGCATCAAGGATGAATTCGGTGGTGAGAACATTTGAGTAGGCGTTGCTTTCGAACAAAAACGAAGAGATAACGTGCATGGAGTAAAACCAGCCACGGGTTTGATCTATCCCCTCAACGATAAAATCAACAGGTATATGATCCTGGGGTTTGAACCCTGAAAAGGGAAAGTGCTTCGCGGCATATATTGCACTACCTGAATCGAACCACGTATCTATGACAACCGGTTCTCGATGCATGATCTCTCCACACTCATCACAGGGAAAGGTAATCTCATCAACGTACGGCCGGTGGAGATCTTGCAACTCTCTCCCTGATCTCTTTCTTAGCTCCTCAAGGCTTCCAACCGCAGTAAAGTGGCCATTGGGGCAACTCCAAACCGGAAGAGGTGTTCCCCAAAATCTATTTCTGCTTAGAGACCAATCCTTTGCTTCAGAGAGAAAGTTTCCGAACCTACCATGTTTTATATGTTCTGGGATCCAGTTTATTTTTTCATTGTTCTCTATGAGTTTCTCCCTGATACTTGAAACGCGAAGAAACCAGGCTTCCAGAGGATAGTATAGAAGCGGTGTTTTACATCGATAGCAAAATGGGTATGTGTGCTTGAATTTCGTACTGAGCAGAAGAAGCTTCTTCTTCCTCAAATAGCTGATTATCTCAGCATCTGCATCCTTGACAAAGATGCCATTCCAGGGGAGCTTTGAGTGATTGAAACGGCCCCTCTGATCAACGGGATTGAGAAGAGGAGCACCTTCTCTCTTTCCAATTTCAAAGTCATCTGCACCAAAAGCAGGTGCAACGTGAACTATGCCAGTGCCCTCCTCGGTGGAAACAAAATCAGCTGCAACAACACGTGATGTGTCCTCTCCAGGTTCAAGAAAAGGTAAGGGGCGCTCGTAACGGAGACCCACCAGTGATCTTCCGTTTATTTTCTCTATTATGGTGAAATTCCCATCTAGAACCTCGTTCACTCTTGATTCTGCTATGTACAGTTCCGCATCGTTATACCTAACTAGATAATACGTCAATTTATCTGAGACTGCAAGAAACTGATTTGCTGGAAGCGTCCAGGGAGTTGTGGTCCAGACCAAAAAATATTTGTTTGCAAATCCGGCAAGTTTGAATTTTACATATATAGAAGGATCTGATGTTTCCTTGTAACCCTGAGCGACCTCATGAGAACTCAAAGATGTTTCACATCTGGGGCAGTATGGTAACACCTTAAAATCCTTGTACAGGAGGTTCTCCTTGAAGAGTGTAGAAAGCGCCCACCATTCACTCTCCATGTAATCCTTTTCCATTGTGATGTAATCATTGCTGTGATCTATCCAGAACCCAAGCATTTCATCGGCTCGTTTCCACTCATCTATATATCTGAAGACGCTTTTCCTACATATCTCGTTAAATTTCTCAATTCCGAAATCTACTATCTCCTTTTTTGTGTTAATATTCAGCGTTTTTTCTGCTTCTATCTCAACTGGGAGACCATGGCAATCCCACCCTCCAGACCTACCTGAGATGTTGAAACCTACCATTGATCGGTACCTGAGAACGATATCTTTCAATGTTCGGATTTCTAAATGTCCCAGGTGTGGTCTTCCGTTAGCGGTAGGAGGACCTTCAAGAAAGGAAAATGGCATTACCCCGGATGTTCTGATGGATTTTTTAGCTATTTCACGCATTCTCCAAAATCCCAGAATCTCATTGGATATGTCAACAGGACTGGTGGACGGATCGATTTTATCAAACAAAGGCATGGTTTCCCTCTTTATATTGGATTTTTAGGTGATTGTGTTATTGTTAAAAATCCTAACCATCATTTCTTTTTTCCTGACTTGTAATGGGATGTGTGTCAATCAACGCACTGATTCCTTCATCTCGCGTTTCTGAACATTTAGGATTCGAAATGGCAGATCTCTCCAAACGATATTCCGATCAGATGATAAACAATGCTTCAGCGCTAGTTGCCGGCGGATCTTTACGGCAAGCCATATTACAAAAGGTTAAATAGAAAAGTAAAATAACATAACAAGGGGTCACATGTTAAAAAGAATATCCAGTTCTTGTCGTATCTACAAATATATCAATGTGTGATTTGTTATGAACTTGAACAGAATTGTTCTGGATGTGGTGAAGGGGCTGAGTAAGCCAAGTCTTATTTCTCTGGCATCGGAAATCGTTAAAGTGAGAGGGGTCTCCGAGGTAAATATCTCTGTTAACGACACTGATATTGAGGTCATGAGTCTTGCCGTTTCTGTGAATGGAAGTGGAATTTCTTACGAATCCCTGATAAAGAATATTGAGGAGACGGGCTGCGCGATCAGATCAATAGATGAGATTAATGTTTCAAAGGATACAAGACTCGACAGTAGGAAGTAGAATTGGAGAGTAAATATATCTTCCCGCTTGTACTCGGGCTGACTGATGGAATTATAACTGCCTTGATGATAGCAACGGCTGAATTGTTGTCATCCACAGAGCCTCATCTGACACTTTATCTGAGGATTGCGGTCGGTTCAGCAGCGGTAGGGGCTATCAGTTTTTTTATGGCAGACTATTCATCGATGAAGCAAGACTTAATGAGACTCTCAAAAAAGGTTAATCCCAGTACCCCTGAGAATCTGCTTGGAACCAAATTGGAGTTCGCGATACTTAGGGATTCTGCTATAAGGACCGCTATTTCAGCGTTCGCGGGATTTGTGGGAGCGCTTATCCCTCTGTTACCATCCCTCATATTTGTTTCAGAACATCTAGTAACATTGGCAATAGCTGATGCAAGTCTTGCTATACTTGGTTTGAACATCGCGCGAATTCAGTCGGGAAGTTACATTTTCTGGTCTCTCCTCATGGGTGGCGTAGGTGTCTTTGTGATGTTTATAGGTTCCACCATTCAGATTGTTCCCTAGGTGTGTTCATATGGTAGAGAAAACACACCAACACAAATCTTTCGAAAATGCGGCGGAGGCGGATGATTAGACAACAACAATTAATTAAAGAAAGATAATCTGACGTAACTGGTATGAGCGATAAGTGCGAACTACTCGCGAGCGTGATAATCTATTCATATAAAAGAAAGGAGTTCATAGTTGAGGCTCTGAATTCTGTTTCTAAACAATCCATTCCTCGTAATCAGTATGAGATAATAGTGGTAAAGGGATTCAATGATCCGGCGATTGACGCAGCGATTGAGAGTATTGCCGACGTTTCCTTGTACGTTGATGAGCAATCTCACGGTAAGAAACTCAGAGAAGCCATCACACGATCAAAGGGTGAGGTGATCTTCCTTCTTGACGATGATGACCTCTTTGAACACAATAAATTAGAGGTTGTCACCCGCATTTTCTGCAAATACAGTGATGTGATTTTTGTGCATAATTCGATGAGAGTGATCAGTGAGAGTGGAATTCCCCTTTACATCAGCAGGTACGCGGTTGATAAAACAATCATTTACGATACTTCCATTCCAGATAAGAGACAGTTCTCAAAAGTCCTCAGATACAGAGGGGATTGGTATGGGAGTTGTATGGCATTCAGAAAAAATGTTCTTCTGAATAATCTTGATCTCATTGAGAAGGCGTATCAGAGCATGGATCCCTTTCTTTTTCTCCTTGCTCTTAAGACCCCGGGTAAACTGATCATGATTCCAGACTTACTGACAAGGTATAGAATTCACAACAGTACAACCAATTACGTTGCCAACTATCATGAATTCATTGACAGAAAGAAGGTATTCTACCATAACAGTGCAGAGGTCTTGAACATTCTGCGATGCCACTCCAATGAGGTCAACCAATGCAAAATGGTCGATGCTATGATAGAGCATATGCAGATAATCAGCGTACTGATGGACAGAAATTCTACCCTTTCTTCAATTATCAAGCATTCTATTCTTCAGATCAAAAATCTCAAGAATTTGTTTGTGAGATACTATCTAATCTGGCTTTTGTTCGTTCCTGTTAGAATGGTATCCTACAGAATTTTCACCCTGGTATTCTTTTGGTACGGTGTAATGTTTCAAACTTCACAACCATCTCACCATAAGAAGATTAGAAAAAAATGAGAAAGGTCTATCCAATTGGCAGGTAATGCTTGTTCTACAATCACGTGGAGGCTAAACATCGTTTTTAATGGGGAAGGTAGAACCCTAGTGCTTTGAAGCTTTTAGCGTACAGAAAATGAGTTTAAAGAAAAGTAATGGCAGAGTTAATCTGGAAATTATGAGAAGGTTCTGTTCTTCTTATGCGAATACACAGCTATTGAGTTATGCAATCATTAGAAAAAGGGATCTCCTCAACATATCCTGGGTAGACTTTCAATATTCGAGGATTAAGGAAATAGGTGGCTGATGACCCAGCTTTGAGGTATCACCCCAGAATCACTTTGTAAAACGGAACAATACACTTTAGATAGTTTATTTAGATAACTTGCTATACCATCTTTTGAGAATATTCTTACCCACACGATCCTGAAGAGATTCAGAAAAAATAGGAAAAGGTTTGATCACACCGAGACATGTTGGGAAACCGATAGTAAAATACACATGTTTCTAGATTACTTGCTGAGCAGAAAAAACTGTCGTGCGAAAACCACCATTTCTACGCCAACAAACTTAGGATTGGTTGTCAGAGCAAATGGATAGCCCACCTAGACTGAAAATCTGATCTCATAAGCTTCGGATCCAGAAAATTTTATGCTTGGATAGACAAAGAAGAAGAAGGGAGGAGTTAAGCAGGTTTATCTCGGAGATGATTTCCAGCTCTGCACCTTACATAAATCAAGGAATTTTGAATACCATGTTATGGTTAAAGTTCGAAATGATGTTGTCTCTGATCTCAAGGAAATATTCTTCTCCTACATGAAAGTTGAGGTGTTGGAACAGTTAAATGCAATTAAGGTTAAATGGCTCCCTAAGTATTCTATGCCGGTGTACAGCGTAGAGAAGAAGCTCTCCATATTGTTGAAATATTGCCACCATCCTGAACAGATCTGAGATGCTGAAATCATTCGACCCCCATTGTGGAATTTAGATTTGAAACGGATCTTCCATCGAGTAGCTGGACAATCTCTAGCACTATGCTAAGAAAATGCTAGAATTTCTTGAGAATCTCTATATAGCGGCAATAAGGATTTTACGCTGATAGAAATCCTCCGTCTACAGGGATTGCGGCTCCAGTGACATAACTTGATAAATCCGTTGCTAGTACGATCGCTATTCTCGCAACCTCATCTGGTTCGCCAATTCTTCCCATAGGCAATCTTGACATGAACTCAACTCCATCTTTGATTAAACCAAACTGCAACTTCAAAATGCCTTTCGCTGCACTTCTGGTGCCTGGTGTGTTGATTCCTCCAGGGAGGATAGCGTTGACCCTAAAATTTTTCCTGCTATAGTCCTTGGCAAGGCTCCTAGTTAGAGAAAGTACTCCCCACTTGCTGGGACCATAGCAGTTCAAACCGCCTTTAAATGGAAGTATCGCTTCAATCGAGGATATGTTTATTATTATTCCTCCTTTGCTGGCCCTCGCTTTTATCATTCTCTGACACATCCAGAATACAGCCTTCAGGTTTATGGAGAAGATTCGGTCAAGAAATTGTTCATCAACATCTTCGAATTTCTTAAAGGGATAGATGCCAGCATTGTTCACCAGGACATCCGGAGCATCGGTGCCTATCTTGTCCCAAAGTAGTTCAATTTCCTCCTTTATAGAGAGGTCCACTCTATATGTGGTAACTTTCACTGACCATTTCTTAAAGAATTCTGGCAATTTGTCAAGCTTCTCTTTGTTGATATCAACAAGGATCAAATCGGAACCCGCCTCTGCATATCTCTGGGCTATTGCCTTACCTATGCCGGAAGCTGCACCAGTAATCAAAGAAACTTTTCCATCAAGCGAAATAAGTTCATGCAGAGTTCGCGATTTATCTTTCTTCATTCCTATCAATATGAGAGAACATCAAACGAAATTAAAACATTACCACGGAATCTCCAGACTATCCACCGTGTTTTGATATTTCCGAATCATACTTGAAGTGGTGGATATCGTGGGAATCTAGAGCAAGGATGCCTCATACCCTCTTGTTCAGA
This sequence comes from Thermoplasmata archaeon, assembly GCA_015520045.1. GTDB lineage: Archaea > Thermoplasmatota > Thermoplasmata > Thermoplasmatales > Thermoplasmataceae > WAQW01. The sequence goes on from WAQW01000054.1 coordinate 22,356, forward strand.
AAATAATTAATAGACACCTTGATGGTTATTGAATTCCACGGGATAGGAATAAATGCAGCTGTTGAGAGATTAAACAACGAGAACCAAAGAGCATTCAAGTATTCCCATACTCAAGTCCGGGAAATACAGGAACATTATCATTTATTTGGTAAGGGAGTACTTAAGTTGCCCACAATAAACAAATCAAGTCGGATAGGCCGGGACCGGGAATTGAACCCGGGTCCGGGGATCCACAGTCCCCAAGGATATCCACTACCCTATCCCGGCCACAGAGGCTGGTTGTGCACAAATAAAGACTCAGAGGGAAATGTATGACGAGTATTTTTTTGTTGCTATGGCTACCTTGGAAGTTAACCTATCAGAAAGCTGTCTTAAAAGAACAGAGTAGGAATACACAAACAGATTAAATTTGAGTAGAGAAAACTCGTGAGACAAAGGTACGAACGATTCGTTATCTTCCCCGGATATCAACAACAAGAAACACGGCCGGTATGGTTGCGTAATCTCTTTCCTGGTAATCGTACTGTCTCTTCAGGATGAAATCAACGTGGTATTTCTCTATAATCCTTCCATACCTGTGGTAAAAGTTCTGGATAAATGTTAGCGATCTTTCATTGTGTATTGAATAGATTCTTCTTGCGATCGTGACGGCTGATTGCAGGAATTTCAGGTCGGAATGTTTGATAACAGAACCAAAAGGTGGGTTCATTATAACAGTGTCCACCTTTCTGGTAAATTCAGCAACTTCTTTCTGAATGGTGGTTACATTCAGACCCCTGCAGTTCTCATTTATGGCTCGGACCAGGTTTGAATCGACCTCTATCGCATAGGTTTCTCTGGCGCCTAGTACTGCGCTACCATATGCAAATATTCCATAACCCGCTCCGAGATCGGCTACCACCTTGTTATGAATATCTCCGTTGAGATAGGCTCGAAACAAAATACTCGAGGCAATGCCCGGATCAGTGAAGTACTGTTCCAACTTCTCATTTAAATTTGAAGGCCACTTAAGCTTTCCCAGAAGAATCTCAAGTTTCTTCTTATTGAGATAATCCAGCTCCATCTATTCAATCACATCGTGAGAACTAACAGCCATCTCCACGATCTCTCTTGCTCTCCTCATTGATTCCTCTTTGTTCATACCCCTACTCAGCAAGAGTTTCTCGATTTTCCTGACTGCTCTCTGACGTTTCCACGTTCCCTCTTCGTGAGTGGCTAGGACAATATACATGGCTATTTCTCTGTCAACATTTATTCCAAATCTTTCTCTGAGTTTTACCTGCCAAACAGGAATCAGAACAGATGGAAGATCTCTTAAGGTCTCCGCTTCTCTATACGAGGAAATGATTTTATTGAGCGATTTTCTCTCTGATTTTCTGGAGACCATATTTTTGTATCGAATAACATAACTTAAAGTTTTCTGCAAATTTTCATTTTTGTCTGACAAAGGGGAATTTTCAGGCATGGAAATGTAAAAGCAATTTATGCATGTGCTATAGATAATGTTGACTGAGATAATCCACACTATATAGAAAGAGCCATTTAGGTTTTAGGAAATTTGATCTACTGTCGGGTATCCTCCTCAGGAAGAAGCACCATAAGAATACTCTTCATCGGGAAATCTGTTAGCTCTCACGTCAGCTGAAAATGCTGCCACTGCCTCGGATATGAGGTTACCAAGATTTGCGTACCTTTTTACGAATTTGGGTTTGAAGCTAGGATCACAAGTGAGAAGATCATTTATCACCAAGACCTGCCCATCACAGTACCTTCCTGCTCCTATACCTATTGTGGGCACATTCACACTTTCTGTGATCTCCTTCCCAAGAGGTTCGGACACGCTTTCAACGACAATTGAAAAAGCGCCAGCCTGCGAGATTGATAATGAATCGCTCACGATCCTGCTATGCTCTTCTGGTTTCATCCCAACCACGCGATACTTGCTAGCAGATTGAGGCAATAGACCAACGTGGCCCATTACTGGTATCCCATGCTCAACAATTGCCTCTATTATCTCGGGAAAGTTTCCCTCCAGTTTAACCGCGTCAGCTCCAGAGTCAACGAGCATCGTTGAACTTTTTATGGCCTCACCAGGAGTATCATAGGTACCAATGGGTAGATCAGATACAACCATTTTCCGCTTTGTGCCCCTTCTTACAGCGCTCGTATGGTACATCATATCACGTAGAGTAACATGCCTTGTTGATTCAAAGCCCTGGAAAACCATTCCAAGACTGTCACCGACCAAAATTATATCGATATCTGTTGCATCCAGGATCTTCGCCATCTGATAATCATACGCGGTCAACATCACGATTTTTTCCTTTCCTTTTTTCCTTATGATATCATTCGCGTTCAAGGCCTCTCCCCTCGATGTATTTCACGAGGCTATAAAGCACTTTGTTAACAGGTGTCGCGATCTTCCTCTCATCTCCGAGCCTGATTATGTAACCGTTCAGAAAATCGATCTCGGTACGTTTTCCTTTAGCAAGATCTTGATACATCGAGGAATAATTCTTATACAGAGAGATGAGCCCATTCATTTTTTTTTCAAACTGTGAATCAAAGATATATCCCTCAGAAGATGCAACGGCACTACATTCTTCAAACAACTTGTGCTTCAATTCAAAGAGATGATCGCTATTTAGCTCATCATTCCTTATCTTAAGTATGGCGGTTAAGGGATTAACAATACAGTTAACCATCATCTTTTGCCAGAGTTCTTTCATTATATCATCTGAAACTGCAGCCTTGATGTTAGACCTGTTTAACATCTGTACAACGGAATCAGAAACAGGCGAATTTTCGATTAGCGTTCTACCTGGCCAATAACGTACGATCCCGGGTTTAAAAAATTCCGCGGCAAGATACGTCACACCGCGCACGATATTTAGACCCAAACATTTCTTAGATAGAGATCGGTAATCAATACCCAGACCATTCTGAAGAACCACAGCGAAGCAATTTCTGGGCTTAAGTTTGCATATCTGATCGATTACTCCAGGAAGACTATATGCCTTTGTGGTTATAATTATGAGAGAGTTATCGGGGATCTGATCGATATATTCTCTTGCATCCATCCTGTAGATGGTTTCACTATCCGTGATCAACCTCAGACCCTCAGAGGATATCCTCTGGATGTGACTTTGCCTACCGATCAATGTCACGCTATGGTTAACAGATAGGAGAGCTCCAAGACTGCTACCTACGGCGCCAGATCCGAATATTATGATTTTCTGAAAAATCATCACCCTATTTCCCCTTATAAAGACTGGCATCTACCTGCTGAGTCAGGTACGATTCTATCAATCTTATGGAATCACCGAGGGTTTTACTGTTATCATACTCTGTGATCATACTATCAAGTATCTTCGCGTCAAGGGTTTTCATTTTATTCACGCGGTCAATCAATCTTGGAAAGGCTCGAACAATATTATCAACGATCGTCACGGTTGCCAGACGAGAAGTCCTGGAAAGAGGGTTCAGGTCTATAGCAACAACTTTTTTTCCCATTTTCACAAGAGCTTCGGTTCTGTCACCATCCTCAAGTGGTACGAGAACAACATCGGCAGCTAGAATACCTTCCGGATCCACGCGTCTACGTTCACTGTGGAGTTCGGGAATTGTTGCGTGTGAATTACCACCAATGCCGAGGATTCTTGTTGCACCTGCACGTCTCAATATTTTTTCAATTGCAATCTCCCTTTTTTCTGATCTGTAGAATAGGTTTATTTCTATTGCAGCGCCGACTGCAGCAGAAAGCTGCACAACCTCATCGGGAACAAGGGCCGCAACATTACCATTGACCGAAATAACAGGCCTCTTGGCTCTTAACAGGATTGCAGCAGAGACATCTATAGCATGCAATGCCGAGGCAGTTGTTCTTTCACCAATTAAATAGTCAAATGCCTCGCCTCGTCCGTACGCGATCAAACCGGCAAGTGCAACGGCACCAGATCTATACCCTCGAACAATTTTTTCCCTCAGCCGTAACGAATCTGCTCTTGGATGATCGTCTGGGATGTTTATCTCATTCAATCTATCACCCTTGCTCCTTTACTGGCGATTTTACTGATTATGTGTCGACCGCCAATATTTTCTTCAGACAACAATTTTCTAACTCTATTTAAATCATCTTCTTTTATTATTGTGAATATACCTTCACCCACCATTGGCATGCTCGCTACCACACCAATACTGTCGGTTAATTTAAGAATCCGCTCAATGAGTTTTGTTTCTAATCCAATGCTATCAGAGAAGGATCTTGAGCTTCTCATAAAATTTTCAACATCGGGTGCCGCGATTAGGTTGTTAAAATTCTCCTGGCCAAATTTCCTGATGTTACGTTTAACATCATCTTTTGATAAGGCATTCTTGGTGGAAATCTTTCCAATGCTTACGGCAAAGACAATATCGTCTTCAGAGAAGGGGATTCCCATTACTTTTCCTATTCCGGGGGCTCCGGGAACCGTTCTGACTTCTATCCCACCAACACTCTCTGCTATGACGGTACCAAGACCGGTTTTACATTCTATCTCCGCAAGGTGGGCAATCTGTGAAGCTTCAATGTATGACATCCCGATTTCGAAGCACCTGTTCATTGCGAGTGCCAGACTTAAAGCGGATCCCCCACTAGATCCAAAACCAGCTCCGACGGGCACTTCAATATGATGGTCGATGTGGATGTTGTAATCTCTAAGTTCACCAAATTTCTGCAGGAATTTCTTAACTACAAGCTCTGAAACTGGATATTTCGCATTGCTGATTCCATTAACTGAGATAGTGATCTGGGATCCTCTGCTTTTTGTGGCCGTCACTTGGGTTGTGATACCTTTTTCGAGACAAATGCCCGCACCAAGGGATCCAGAATGAAGTGGGGATTTGCTGTTCTCAGATATGCTGAAGAAACCGGTTATGTGACTCGGAGAATAAGCGGTAGCCTTTTTGGTCACTGGTTTTCACCTCTGCCTCTTCTCTTTATCATGTTGCCGTTAAGCGCTTATTCCTATTTTAAAGAATTTAATGTGCTCCGCTTCCCTTACGATTGGTGGAAGAGTATTAATACACTATAAAAAATCGCCGTTGCCAATTTTCAGTTGATGGGAATGGCAAAACTTAGGGCAGAAGAATCTTGAGAGTTTAATCAGGCCACACTAGGAGCCATCTTGGGATCATGATCGTTTCCACAAATCCTGTGGAATCAACAAAGATTTGACGATCTCAAAAATTCCAAAGCTTTCCATCCTTACAGATCATAAATAAGTTTTAATAGCAACCTCCCGATAAAGCCCTGATGTTCCAAGCTGCCGAAGGGATGAGAAAGACTCAAAATAATTTCGTTTCCCCCCCTTTCCGATATCTCATTAAGCGGTTTTCACCTTCAAGTGGATCTAACTCCGGAAATTATTATCCTGGTATCTGTGGTTAATATGGGTCACCATGGAGTTGATGTGGTACTGATTCACCCACCAAGCATCTACGACTTCAGGAAGAAGCAAACAAAACCGGGGCCCATAAGTGATGTTATTCCATCCACTCCTGTTTTTGAGATGTACCCTATCGGGTTTGTTAGCATGCTCTCGCACCTCATTAAGGATGGTTTCACTGCGAGAATTGTTAATATCGCTGTTTTGATGCTGTCGAGCAATTCGTTTGACGTTGAGAAATATCTTAAAAACCTTGAGTCAACTCTTTACGGCGTTGATTTTCACTGGCTTCCTCACGTCCACGGTGCCTATCATATAACGCAATTGATAAAGAGGTATCATCCAAACTCAAAAATTGTTCTGGGTGGATTCTCCGCAACTTATTTTGCAGATCAGATTATGAAGGAGTGGAAATGGGTGGATTATGTCCTCCTGGGTGATTTCCAGGAAAAGCCAATTTCACAGCTCTCCGATGCAATCCAGAGAAAAAGAGAAGTAGAGGATATTCCCGGGCTTGTCTACAGAGATGAAAGAGGTATCATTAAGAGGAACACGATACAGAACTCCGAGGAGGGTATGAAAAATGTTTTTCTTGACTACAAAACACTTGCCAAAAACACGATTAAATACCACGACGTTAGAGGGCATCTTCCGTACTATTCCTGGCTGGATAATCCTCAAGGATTCACACTCATAGAGCATGGGTGTAGCTTCAATTGCGGTTTCTGCGGTGGATCCTTTTATGCGTATAACAAAAGATATGGAAGTTTTTCACCGATATACCGTGATCCTGACAGGGTTGCGACGGAGATTGAACTCGTCGCGGAGACAATAGGATCCCCAGTCTTTATCGCGGGGGATCTGAGTCTTGCAGGATACAAATACTATACCTCTCTTTTTAGAAGCATAAGGGAAAGAGGCATTGACATTCCACTTTTAACTGAGTATTTCACTCCTCCAAAGGCTGAATACTTGAATTACCTGTCAAAGAATTTTTCTGACTACACAGCCGAAATCTCTCCCGAATCCTCGAATGAAGATATCCGGAGAGTTACTGGGAAATTCTACTCAAATTCAGCCCTTGAAAAATCAATTTATCTGGCTAACAAGCTCGGTTTCAAGAGATTTGATGTTTACTTCACCATTGGACTTCCCAAGCAAAGAAGAGAGGATATCATGGCCGATGTAAGGTACGCTACTGAGATAATGGAGCATTACTCAACGAAACCAATGAAGGTCCAGGCCTTTATATCTCCACTCTCACCCTTTCTCGATCCCGGTTCGCTTTTCTTTGAATTCCCCGAAAGATTTGGCTACAGAATTCTTTTCAAGGATCTTCAGGGCTTTTACGAAGCCCTCGATACGGGAGAAAGCTGGGAAGATTATCTGAATTATGAGACGAATAATTTGACTCGGAATGATATAAAGGAGATGACCTATCTCACTGAGATCAAGCTCATCGATGCCTCCAGGAAGGCAGGTTTCATAGATCAGAAACTTTCAGACCATCTTCTAAAAAATATAAATGATTATTTGAGTGGAAAACCATACGCTAAAAATACAACATCAGACAGCCATCTGGCATACATATCAAAGCAGATAGAATGGTCAAAAAAGCATAGATTGACGAGGCTTTCTTTTCTGATATACCTGTACCACCAATATGATAGATTTGTTAGAGGAACAGGG
>WAQW01000055.1 GCA_015520045.1 Thermoplasmata archaeon
CATCAACCACCTGAATTCCTATGGAGGATCCTGAGTCAAAGGGGCCGGTCTTTGTTATTGCCATACCGGCAAAGGCAATGACAATTACCGAAATGATCAGTATCGAGGCAATAACCAAACTTTTTTTGTTATTGCTCATTGGAATGTCACACAATAACAAATCTATGGTAGCATATAATAATTACCGTAGTATTTCCAGATGTTGTGTATTTATAAAGGACACCTCTTCTGGGGTATTTTTCTGATATGATCCCGGCATTTAAAATGTCCCCTCAATGTTCTGAGAGACCATTTATCATTATACTTCAACATCTTGTCAAGAACATCTCCCCTTAGAGATAAAATGGCAAGAGAGATCATGAAGCTTAGGGAAGATGAGTGGAAATGTGTCCCCGAACATGGAAGGAGAATACACGTGGAACAATCTTTCTCTCCTTGTAACTCATGGATTCGAGTTCTCTCTTAACTTTCCTGTTTCTGGGAACAAACATGAGGTGTGGTATGTCAACGTCCCGTCCTGAAGCCTCATAATCAGTTCCTTTGAGTAAATTCTCCGTCAAACGGCACAATATCAATGGAGTCTGCGATGTTCCTGATCCTGTTCAGCATTCCGGAAACCTCCTCAAGCATATCATTCCCATCTGAGATGGCATTGAATATACAGGCAATCTGAGATCACCGTCCACAATGCTTGCGGTATGGTATGATTATCTTCTGGTTACGCCATGATCGCCTGTCGAGCCTTGAACTCACAATGTATCCCGGTCTCCATAGAAGTCCTCTATCAAATAGTCGAACGCAATGATTAATCTCCTCTCATTCACTTTTGATGGCTTCGTTGTTACAGATATCATCGAAAAGAAGGCATCTTTCATTGTGTATGTTGCGGATCTCCTTGCCGCAAGATAAGGAGAATCTGATCTTGCATTCAGTGTTTCAACATGGGTATTTGCAACTGCTGCTCCCAGCAGATCACGATTGTAATGGAAACCACTTAGATATGGAGAGTGACGCTTCAACATGAGAGCATCATTGGTGAAAAGCTCCAGTGTCTTCAGTGATGCCAGGAGTCCCAAGAGATTCATGTGACCATTATGTACATACCCTTCCAAGGTATTCCTTGGGGCAGTCTATCTTGGCTTTGCTACCAAATTTTGTAGCAGTGAGGATGAAATGTCCCTCCGCATTCTTTATTTCCAGTCCTGTAGCAGGTAACAGTTATCTCTTCTTCATTTGAGATACACCAACACACCCAATAATGAGATCTGTGTTTCCTCAAAGAAAAATAACAGGGCAGGAAGAAGGAATATTGTGGCAGGAAGCGTATATTTGTTTTCGAAGATTATGTCCAAGGCATTCTCTATTGTTAAAGAGGAATATCCTGTCTGATCTGAAATGTGTATGATATTAAACGCCTCTACTATACGGCGGATCTTCAGTATCTTCTGGTTTGTGTACTTTCTCTCCTCTGTCATTAGGAAATGGTATTCTCTATTAGTCACAGTACTTACTGTACTTTATAAGACTAATGGGCAGTTGAAAGCAACGTTTCCGGTGGAACAGGAGGAACTGCACACTGACACATCATTTCAAGAATTCCAACACTCAATGGTTTATATAGTGCTTGTATATTGACATATATGGATATCATAGAGAATTGGTTCTCAGAGAGGTATTCTGACTATCTTCAACTTTCCTTCAGGGTTAGGGATCAGCTCATATCGGTGAAGACTGATTACCAGAGAATCGATGTCTTTGACACTTACAGTTTTGGTCGCCTTCTGTCTATTGACGGGACCGTTCAGCTAACTGATCAGGATGAGTACATCTATCATGAAATGATCACGGAGGTTCCGTATGTATATGCTAAACGGAAACCTCAGAGTGCTCTCGTAATAGGGGGCGGAGACGGCGGGGCAGCTCTTCGGTTGCTTAAACTCGGACTTAAGAGAATTGTTAACGTTGAGATTGATTCCCAGGTCGTGGAGGTTTCCCGCAGATTCTTCCCGAATCTGGCATCCTCTTTTGACGATCCTGCATGTCATCTCGTTATAGGGGATGGCATCAAATTCGTCAGTGAGACAGATGAGAAATTCGATCTAATTGTCGTTGATTCCACGGATCCTGAGGGTCCGGCTGAGGGACTTTTCTCCGCAAATTTCTATCGCTCCGTGAAGAGGGTTCTTTCGGATGGTGGGATCGTGGTTGTGCAGTCAGGATCTCCATTCTATCAGCCACGGGCACTGGAGCTCGCCAGCAGTGGGCTCAGGGAGGTTTTTTCCAATGTGAAAACATATACCGCATTCATTCCCACCTATCCGAGCGGGCTGTGGTCTTTCACCATGGCCGGTGATGAAATCATGGATGCACCGCTCAGGAGCGCTCAGGGTAGATATTTTAACAGTGAGGTAGCTAGAGGAGCGTTTATGCTGCCAGAGTTCGTAAAACAGGTTATCCATAAGGCGGAAAGATAAGATGGTTTGTATTTCAATCCAAAACGTAATTGTAGAGTAACCATCCTTCTGGCGCGAAGAAAAATGAATCGTGGGGGAATTGTTTTCACAGGCTTCAAAAATTCATCTAACGCGCCACTTCTTTTTTGCCTCTTTCAGGAGATGCATTTCCCTAGAACCCAGTGATCTTGCAATTTTCTCAAGCTCCCTTATGTTCTTCACGAATTCGTGTTTACTGGGGCTCTCAACAAGCCGGTGAAACTTCTTCGTGTTGCTTACAATGTGGAGATACATGTACAGGAACACTATACTGCCTGAAATACTGACGAAGAATATCCAGTACAGCCATCCACCCGTTGCTGACAGGGTAAGACCTGAGCTCACCACCGCACTGGAGTGGAATATGAGATCATTGGAGGAGATGAAGAGGAATACAAGGGAAACCGCAAACAGAATCAAATAGATTAGCAATTGGTACTCCTTGATCTTGGAAAGCATCAGGACTCACATCGAAAAGGTGTATATTAAACATCTATCGTGAAACACCCTGTTAAGAAACACCGAGGTGAAGCAAGCTGCTGGTGTTAACAGCCCTCCGTTATCGTATAGCATTTGGAAGCAATGGTGTGATAACACTGGCAGAACTTGTCAGTTTAAAGCTTCCTTAACACGGATCGCTGGAAGAAAACGGTCTGTAGTAACTCAACAACTCAGCATTAAGTAAAATATAATGCACAAAGAAAATTAAAAAATTTTAAAAGGTGTATAAAAAACAGAAACAAACTCAGGCAGCGAGCTTTTCAGTCAGCTTTGGTGCCACCTGGTAAAGGTCACCCACAATGCCATAGTCAGACTCCTCAAAGATGGGGGCGCTCTTGTCCTTGTTAATTGCTATGACAATCTTCGATCCCCTCATCCCAGCGATGTGCTGAATCTGGCCAGAGATTCCCAGTGCTATATACACCTTAGGTTTCACCTTTTTCCCGGAAAGTCCAACCTGCCTATCCTCGCTAAGCCATTGGTAATCGAGACACACAGGTCTGGAACCTGCTATCTCACCACCCACAGCATCGGCGAGTTTCTGAGCTACCTCTATTCCTTCTTTTTTACCCAGTCCCCTACCTACAGACACGATGATCTTTGCCGATTCCAGGTTTCCACCACCCAGATTTTTAGGTTCTTCAGAGATTATTTCCACTCTGGAATCACCGAGCTGAATATCCTTAAGGGTTGATTCTGACCCGTTCTTTTCCGCATCCGTTATTCCGGGTAGAAGCGTGAATACACGTGCATTCCAGGTTTCCTCGATCACGGTCTTTCCTCCATAACCCCATCTTTTTGTTATCGCTTTCCCATCCTTGAATTCAAGTGAACTGAGTTCAGGGGCAACATCTGAACCTATACCGACACTCAGGTGACCTGCTACCTCTCTTCCCAGCACAGTTGATGCGATTACAACGGCGTCATAGCCACTCGATTCGAACAGGTTCTTCAATGCTGCCGAAATGCTATCATACTGCGCGTTTCCTCTGAGCGCATACACGACACCCGCTCCGTATTCTATGGGCATATCCCTGTCAGAGGACGTGGCGGCATCCACCTCTCCCCTACTTCTCAAAAAGGTGATCATCTGGGCCAGAAGCTGATTGTCCTCAGAAAATGTAAGGAATTTCATCTCATCTCCTCCTTTATAACCTTCACAACCTCCTCAATTCCTTTGTCCACATCTTCAAAGATTAGCTTCTTTCGTTCGCTGATGGGGGCTTTGTTGGAAACCACGGTGAAGTTCTTTATCTCTTGAACAGTGGTCTTCTCTGAGTTGATCGGTTTTCTGCCAGCCTGCATTATGCGCATAACCGGGGGAAGGCGCGGTTCGTTGATCTCCTGGGTGACCGAAATGATGGCTGGAAGATGGGTTTTCACGTAATAGTTATTCTTCTCAAGGACCCTCTTTATCTTTGCATCCTCACCCTCGATCTCTATGGATACCGCGTTACCGAGAACCGGCTCCCCGAGAATGGCTGATAATCTACCAGCCAACATACCTGTTACCGAATCTGCAGATTGGTTTCCCAAGAGGATCAGATCGTGTTTTATCGTTTTGATCTTCTCTGCGAGAACCTGAGATGTGTAAAAGTGGTTGTTCCCGGTGTACTCCGTGATGACATATCCATCGTCACAACCCATGGCATACGCTTTCTTCATTATCTGCCCAGCGTCACTGTTTCCAAAAAGCAGAGCAGTAACCTTTCCACCATATTTTTCCTTGAGCTGCACTGCTGCTTCAACAGCATTTTCACTGATCGTCTCCATTTTGAATGGTGACTTTTCAAGCATAGGTTCGCCCGTTGAAGGATCAGGTTTGATCTGCTCGAGATCGTGCATCTGTTTAACCAATACTATTATGTCAACCATATACTCTTCTCACCCACCTCTGAATGCGTTAAATATGATAAGTATTTTCCCTATAATAATCCTGATACACTCTCCACGTTAAAGCGTTGGAGGTTCCAAGGTCTCCGTCATTCACAGAGTTGCCTCTTTAGGGGTACGCGTGCTCCCTTTGCATGCATTTCTGGCTTTTTACAATCGATCTACACCTTGACCACTGTTTTGATGTGTTGTACGGAAGAACATAAACAACAGGCACCCTGGTAGCCTGGCGTTGTATTCTATCATTCTTTCAAGTTGATAGAAAGACCAGCCATTCAATGAGTACCTAAGAGCGTTACTTACCTTTGCATTACTTATTCCATCAAGCGTTTTGTGCTTTTAACCCATTCCGTTGTTCTTTGCCTCCTGGATTATATTTTCGACACCCTGTGGTTTATATTCCCCTCAAGGTTCCTTCCCTACTCCTTATCCTTTTCAGCCCTCCCTATTTCCCTTTACTTTACAAGCGTTTCCTGATATCCCTGCATCTTCTGTCTATATGTTCTGCGTTCCTTCCCATGGTTCGGTACATTAACCGTCATTGGATTTCCGATCACAGCAATATGAGAAGTTGTATTCCTGTCATCGCCAATGTATCCTCTTGGCTCGATGATTGCCTACTCTGGTATAGTCACCGGGAATGCACGCAGAGGTGATGTCTAATTCAACTTGGTTTATCTTTTCAAAATCGCTTCTGAAGAGATATTGCGAATTAAGATTCAGGAGGGCGTATATATTCCACTTTTCTAGCGGGAGAACTTGATCCCCCCGTGCAGGTACTGTTTGTTTATCACTTCTGGCCTTCTTCGCCTTTTTGTTTCTATAGTACTTTTCCAATATCTGGTCCGTGATTATTGACTCAGGCCTATACGCTTCACATCCTTTGAGGAAAGTATTCTGTGTTCTATGGCAAATTGTGCCACCTTCACGGCTTTGACCACCTCAACTGAAAAGTCTATGTTATGTCTAATCTTGTATGTTAGAATCATACCTTCTTCTGCTTCTCTATATAATTATTCACAGTTTCAAGGGTTGCAGAATCAACAGATGAGATGGATTTAGACCGTGTCCAGAGAGTGGGCAGTCTTTTCCTTAGCCGTGGAAATTCCCCTCTAGGAACATAGGAAGTGTATCCCTTAATAAGGCTGACAACTTGAACAATGTTCTCTTAGGGATCTGCATCCAGGGAGATATGCACATGATCAAACATAACTTACACCTCCATATTCTGTTTCCTATTCCTTGATCAATTCTTTTAATCTCACTCCTTGTGGCCGCAAGTTTTATGAGATTATCAAATCTTTGTTGATTCCACAGGATTTGCGGAAACCATCATGATCCAGCTACAACTCTTAAGTGCGGTTTGATTGGAATCTCAAGATTTTCTTGCCCCGAATTTTTCCATTTCCATCAACTAAAAATTGACATTGTCGTTTGATTGAGTTGTGTTACCTCCATAAACTTAATATGATGGATATCAAGCACGTTTATACTTTATGCCCTTCATCCATATAGCAAGCTCAGCGGTCTTCCGTGCTCAAATGTGTGTAAAAATCAAAACAGATCGCATTTAATCGGGAAGGAAAGCTTTCCCTAGATGAGGGAAGTGATCGTATACCCATGGATTAAAGTCAAAGGAGCCGTGCGGCAACCTCCTCAGCTATATCTATCACTTCCATCTTATCTTCCCTGTTGGTGGTTTTCCGAGCATCATCTAGCATTGTAAGACAGTATGGGCAAGCGGTCACAACACGGCTGGCACCGGTCTCCGCTGCCATGTCAATTCTCACGTGTGACATCTGCTTTCCCTCCTTCTCATCCATCCACAGTCTTCCACCTCCACCTCCACAGCAGAGACCTTTTGATTTGTTCATTTCCATCTCCTTGTAATTGAGAGCAAAGTTTCCTATGACCTCTCTTGGAGCGTCGTAGACTTTGTTGTACCTGCCAAGATAACACGGATCGTGGTATGTGTAGCTGTTATTCTCGGAGGACTCAGGCGATTTTAATTTGATCCTGCCTTCGCGGATCAGTTCATCGATGAATTCTGTGTGATGGTAGACCTCAAGATTGAGCCCGTACTGTTTGTAATCGTTCTTGAACGAGTTGTAACAGTGGGCACAGGCTGTTACTATCTTTTTGTTCTTAATTCCTTTTTGCTCAAACTTCTGCACGTTCTCTTGAGCGAGAATATCGAAGAGGTATTCATTGCCCGTGCGCCTTGCCGGGTCGCCGGTACAGGTCTCATCCTTTCCTAGTATGGCGAATTTAATCCCGGCCTTGTTGAATATCTTTACCATAGATTTGGCGATCTCCTGATTCCTCTTGTCAAAGCTCTGTACGCAGCCAACCCAGAAAAGGACATCATAGTCTCCATCCTTTTCTGAAAGATCAAGCACTCCAAGATCTTTTGCCCAGTCACCCCTTGTGCTGGGGTCGATGGTGTAAGGACTTTTGTACTGCTCGAGGTTGCGATAGAGGTCTATAACCTCTCTTGGGGCTTTTCCTTCATTGAGGACAAGAGACCTTCTCATGTTCACTATCTTTGGAACGTGGTCGATCATAACAGGGCACTGCTCTACGCAGGCCATGCAGGTTGTGCAGGACCACAGGTCATTCTCCGGTATGGGATCACCAATTACGGGTTTGATGATCTCGTCCTCATTCTTGCCCTGCATCAGCTGTTTTCCCTGTGAGAGAACTGCAACTCTGAGATCCCATATTATGTCTCTCGGGGATAGATGTTTGCCGGAGATGTTGGCCGGGCAATTTGCCGTGCATCTGCCACATTCTGTGCAAGAATAAAAATCGAAATAATCCTTCCAGCTGAAATCTCTTATATCGGTAGCTCCGAACCTGGTCTCATGTTCAAAGTCGATGCGATTAAGCTGGGCACCCTTTCTGTCCGAGAAGAAAACATTGAAGGGAGCGAAAACGAGGTGCAGATGCTTTGCCCTCGGTATGTATATGAGAAAAGCAAGGAATATAGAAGCGTGAATGGACCATGTTATCCAGTAAGCGTACACTCCAAACGCACCGGTGGCCTTCGGAAGGAGCGTGGCGAATGCATACGTGACCGGGGTAACGGAGGGGCTCAGGAACTCCATAATGCTTCCCGGAATGTTCTTTGATACTCCGTCGAGGCGAAGTACTCCGAGGATGAAGTAGGTGATCATCAATCCTTCCACAAAAATCAGTATGATTGCGGCCTCAAATCCGTTGTAACCCTGGTATCTCTTCACCTTGATGATCCACCTTCTTATGACGGAGTGGAACACGTCAACAAGAGAAATAAGCGCGAATATATCAACCGAGAAAAACACAATATCTGAGAAAAGGCCAGGCGTCATTAGCTGAAATGCGGGATTGATACCGGCAAGCAGGAAATCAAGGGAATAGAGACCAAAGGCAAGGAAGGTCCAGAAGAACAGGGCATGCATTATACCTCCTCCCAGATCCTTGAACAGTTTTCCCTGAAAAAGGACATTCCTGATAAGGATGTATATTCTACGTGGGATATCGGGTTCAATCTTTTTCCTTACCTTCGGTATCCTGAACGCATACCACAGCTGCCTGTAGATCGGGATGAAAAACAGGATGACAGAAACAATAATTGCTGCCAGCAATATCATTGAAAAAAGATACATTACGCATATCCTCCAATATACCTTCTCTGTTAGGTGTAAAGATTTGAGAATATATTAATCATTTCCCAAATTTAACCCTCAGACTGGATGGAGAGTGTGTGGCTGGATCAGAACCTGGGTAAACCTAATACCGTAACGGTATTTACCCTCGATGCAGCGCAGGATAATTCACATATCCGAGGGTGATATTTCCTACCTCCATCGGGAGGGAAACACTCCGATCGTTTTTTTGCATGGTTTGGGTGGCACCGGGAACTCCTGGCTCAGGCTTGTCAGCAACCTCGATCCCGATTTTGAGATATTCATTCCAGATCTGCCCGGGCATGGCAGATCCTATAAGGACCTTAGGGACTATACGATCGAGGCGCAGGCCTCAGCGGTGCGAGAATTCCTCATATCTGCAGGAGTAAAGGATCCGGTTCTTGTGGGAAATTCTTATGGTGGATGGATATCCCTGAGGCTCTCCATATCGATGGTATTACCGCAAAAGCTCATTCTGGTGGACAGTGCAGGGATAAACCCCACTGTTGGTGAGATGGAGAGTGAATTCAGGGATAGTTTCATCGACAGGCTTATGTCCATGTCTCCATTGAACAACAGAAGGGTGCTTGAGCGTATCGTTTTGAATAACGCTAGAAAGGAAGAAAAAATAACGCCGGAGGAGCTTTCCAGAATAACCAGCCCCACAGCTATAATCTGGGGTCGCAATGATAAAATGATTGGCATCGAGTATGCCCACAAACTTCATGAATACATACCTGGCAGTGTGCTTCACATCATTGATAATTCTGGTCACCTCCCCCAGATCGATGCACCCGAGGAACTGGGGAAGATACTGAACTCTTTCGTTTTTGGCAGAAATGGCCTATGAATCGAGTATTCTGTCCGCGATCACCCTGGCAGGCTCAAATCTTCTGATGGTATCAACCGGTTTCACGGAGTCAGGTAGCTTTGCATTGAATCTGTTGAACCATATGGGTTTAATGCAGGAAAACAAAGCTCCCATAACGTCATATTTGATTGTATCTCCGATATACACAGTTTCATCCGGTTTTGCATTTCCCTCGGTTAGGGCGAGATTAAAAACGGAAGGATCCGGT
The DNA here is from genome assembly GCA_015520045.1 of Thermoplasmata archaeon. Lineage (GTDB taxonomy): Archaea > Thermoplasmatota > Thermoplasmata > Thermoplasmatales > Thermoplasmataceae > WAQW01. Next base: position 9,634 of record WAQW01000055.1, read on the forward strand.
TTGAGTTTTCCCGCTGTTTCAACGCTGACGGCAAAATCTACTAGGCCATCTATGCCGCATCTGGACATCTTCTGATACAGCATTTCTTCAGTCGTGTTTGTCACAATGCCCACTTTAACTTCCCTCTCCCTAAGTTCCCTTAGCAACGGAACAGCTCCACTGACGGGCCTCACACATATGATGTAAAGGGTGTCAAAATCTATTGCAAGATCTGTATAGACTTCTGGATCTGCGCTGATTCCCAGCTCTCTGAAGAGATCCCGGAATCTGAGAGCTCTGCTCATGGTTATGGACATTTTCCCCGATATGACAGAGGGCCAGTAGATCCAGAACGAGGATCTCCATTTTCCTATAACCTCACGCAGTGAGAATCTCCTGAGGTCAGCGTTCATCATCCAAAGCGCTCCAAGCGTACACTTCACACTGTAACTGTGGTCTATTATGGTATCATCAAGATCAAACAACACGAGTCGGATTGAAGCCAAATTTAATCACCAAGCAGCCGTAACCGAGGTTAAGAAGAGACAAAGTCTGACACAAGCGAGAGGAACTCATCAGGTTTTTCCAGGTACACCGGATGTCCGGCTCCGTCCACAACTTTGAGTGTTGCACTCCTCAAGGACGAGGCCAGTTCCCTTCCACGCTCAAGCGGTACGATCCTATCACGTGATCCCCAAATCAACAGTATCGGGATCTTAACATTTCGAAGTGCATCCTCAATGCGTTCGGTCCAGGCGGGAGCCACGGCGATGGCAGTATCTGTCACATCCGGATATAGGGCAACCGCCGACAGAGTTATAAAACCGCCAAGAGAGGGTCCGATAATCGAATGGAATTTTACGTTCAGAGAATCTCTGAAATCTCTGATAAAATCCGCGCATTTAAGTGGGTCTCCCGGTTTTACGGAATATCTTGAAATATCAGGGGTCTTGCCGAAACCTGGATAGTCCACCGCAACAATGTTAAAACCGAGATCTGACAGCCTCTCAATCAGCGCATGCCTCTCCCAGTCTGCCGAAGTGAAACTCATCCCGTGGAGCAGAAGAATGGATCTCGACGAGGCACTGTTTTCGAGGGAGCGATAGAATACCTTTTCCCCGTGAAGATCAACCGTTTCGTGAGAGATGTTCATACTACTGTATAGTTTGCTGGTTAATGAAACCTCTAGAACATAGCCGCTTTACCTTATCACCTGAACTTCACTGTACCAGACACGATCAGCTTCTGCATGTTTTCATGATCTCTCCCAAAGATCCCATTGTTTCAGGTTTTCAGCGGGTTTCCCGTCATAAATTTGCTGTAGTACGGTATTATTCGCTTGAATATGAATCCGTGATTTCTCAGAAGATCCTTGAGAAGGAAATTCGGCCTGAGGTAAAACGTTGCGTAGGCCTTCCCAAGCCAGTACATGATCTGCTTGCTGGTGAAATGCTTGAGCCTCATGACAGGTGTTAGGGTGGTGTATTTTCTCCAGTCGTTCGAAAAAATGAGCCCTCTTTCTTTCGCGTAATACCACAATCTTGTTCCTGGGTACGGTGTTGCAATCGTGAACTGCGCCACATCAACACCCACCTTTCTTGATAGCTTCAGCGTGGAGCGAACCTCCTCCTTCGTTTCATCAGGAAAACCAATAATGAAAGAACCCATGGTTTTCAGCCCCTCCTCCCTTGCAGCTCTCACAGACGATGTGACCATTTCTGGTCTGATACCCTTTCCGATAAAGTTTATTATCCTCTGGGAGCCCGATTCAATCCCAAAATAGACGATATGGGCACCCCCTTTCTTCATCGAGGAAGCTATCTCTCTGTTGAAAAGATTCACCCGGGCAGAGGCGGACCAGGATATGTCGAGGCCCTCACGGTATATTTCTCTGGAGACCTCCATTGCCCTTTTGAGGTTCAGTGTGAATGTATCATCAAGAAATTCTATCTCCCTGACGCCATATGAATCCACGATATTTCTTAGTTCACCTATAACTCTCTCAGTTGAGTGCCCTCTCCATCGCCTGCCAAACTGTAATGATGAGGAACAGAACGTGCAGTTGTAGGGGCATCCCCTCGAAGTCACAATGGTCATAAATCTCTTCTTTTCAGTGGTGTAGTGTTTGACCGGCAAAAGATCTATGGCAGGGGGAGGGATGGAATCTATGTCCTCTATCAGCGGCTGTGGTGGGTTGTCATGAATTCCCCCTTCAGTTCTAAAGGTGATCCCAGGGACATCTCTCAGCTCTCTCTTCCCCTGAAGAGCTTCAAGCAGGCCCAGGAATGTAATCTCACCCTCACCCCTGACGATGAAATCAATATTCCGGCTCTCCTCGAGAGTTTCTCTAGCTGCAAAGGTAACGTGGGGTCCCCCAAGAACGGTTACAATATGGGGATCTACATCCTTGGCCTCCCTTGCCACCTCGTACGCATCGTAGATCATGGAGGTCGTTGCTGTTATGCCCACAACATCGGGGGAGTAGGACTCTATTTCTTTCTTTATGGAAAGAAATGTGCCCTCTGTTGCAAGGGCATCTATTATTCTAACATCGTGTCCCTTCTCTCTTGATACCGATGCAAGATACGCAAGGCCGAGAGGAGGGCCGGTAACCCCAATAACGCTCTTAATGATGGAATTTGTTGGAGGATTGATGAGCAGTATCCTCACAGCGGATCAACTTCCCTGCAGGGGTAGGTTAACCAGTACCTCGTATTCAGCTTCGTTGTATATGCATCCTGGATCCGGTGCGTTAATGTCTCCGTAATACCCATACGCACGCGCCCTGCATCCGCCACAGGAATTTCTAAACCTGCAGGTACCACAGGCACCTCCAAGGTTGGTTCTGTCTCTCAGATCGTTTAACAGCTTGCTGTTCTCCCACAGTTCCTGGAAATTATCCTGTAGTATATTTCCAACCTTTATTGGCAGGAAAACGCACGGAAATACGTCTCCGTTGTCGTCTATCGCAGCGTACTCTCTTCCAGCTCCACAGCCTCCAATGAAGTCAGCGAGCTCAACTCCCATGGAATTAGTCCCAGCATTTGCAAAGTGCGTGGGGGAGTAGGTCTCACCGCTGCCCTTCTCGATGTGCTCTATACCAATGCGCGAATAGGTTGGCGAAGTGGAGAATATGTCTGTGTTGACTTTCTTTTGCCACCTATCATATATCATATTGAGAAGATCTTCCCTTTCCTGCGGTGACAGATCGGAAGAGATTATATCCTTTCCACGACCGGTTGGTACGAAGTTGAAAACTATGAATTTTTTCACCTTCAACTCCTCCGCAAGATCAATCATCTTGGGGATGGTATCCATATTAAACCTCGTGGCAGTTACAGCGATGGCATTGTCAAAGGATCCATCCTCAACCACATTTTTTATTCCCTGAATGGTTCTGGCCCAGGCACCCTGGACACCTCTGAACTCATCGTGAATCTTTGGATCGTACGAATCAAGGCTGATCTCAACATACTTTACGCCGATCTCCTTGAGCCTCCTCACATTCTCCTTCGTGAGGAGGGTTCCATTGGTTGCAATTGTAACATACATTCCCTTCTTTGATGCGTACTCCGCAACCTTCCAGAAATCTCTGCTGGTGGTGGGCTCTCCGCCGGAGAATGCTATCATGGCACATCCTGCGGCGTCAAGAATGTCAACCACCCTGAGCTTTTGTTCCAGGGTAAGTTCCTCCTCCCTTCTTCTGCCTGCTGACGCATAACAGTGCTTGCATTTGAGGTTACACTGCTTTGTGATGTTCCACACAACCATCAGCGGTCCCTGGAACTTCTGAGGGGTGGTAATTCCGTATTTGGCAACACTCTGAAGGGTGTTGGCTATGGCCTTCCTCATAAACTTATCACGGAGAGGTTCTTTAATCATGCCGAGATCCGATATATTGAACGGTTTCATTGCGCGTTTCATGGCGCTGTTAATGATCCCAGCTTTGAAACGCTCGATGACGCCTGAAGGTCTCTCTGAACCAGCGAATACCCCGAGAAGATGAACGAACTGAGCTGAATTGGAAACCTTTCGCAGGATGAATTTTGCGAACCTTTTATCCACTATTCTTCTAAGCTGTGCAACTAGTGCACTGTTGTCAGGGGTGGGAACGTTTTCAGAACCATAATAAGTGCCACCTTTCGGTTTGTCCCTCAGCTCTATTTTAACGTTCATAACTATCATAATATCTAGAACAGCATCTTATTTAAATCTTAATAGCAATTATTTTTTAGAGATATCACCGATGGATCAAAATTTGCTTAAGTTAGGAGTTTTTCCGGTTTCTTGAAATCACCATCAGAGGAAAGGATGGGAGGAGCAAAAAGAGAATGCAACTTAAAGTTTTATATCACACGGCAATGCAAGTTTATGGTAAAACCCGTGGTTGAGAAAATTGATAATGTCGAGGCTATGCCACTGGAGGGTGGTGGCGATATAAGATGGTTGATCACCCATCGAAACGGTGCTCTCAATTTTTCTATGAGGTATATAACTGTGCCAGGAGGGAAAAGTACCCCGGCCCACAGGCATGATTATGAACATGAGATATTCATACTTGACGGGGAGGGAGAAGCTGAGCTTGATGGTTCCGTATCTCCGGTTAGCAAGGATTCATTTATATTTATTCCTGGAGGGGCATTCCACACCATCAGAGCCAAGACTGATATGAAGCTTATCTGTGTTGTTCCCGTTGAGGTTGCCAGGATGTTTCTCGATAACCGGTGAGTGCACCTGACATCATTTAAAAATAAGTCCGGGAATGACATGAAGGGAGCCTTTCTTTTCCCTTCTTTTTGTAAATACATTTAGACATATCAAGCATCACGCAGAAAAGGATCAAAACCTCGAAAACGTACGGGTAAACATTGAACGTATCAGGGAACACGCTCATACTTATTTTACTCAGTTCAGGAGAGCTGCTCTCCCTTATCGCTGGGGTAAGGTCGCCTTTCACGAGAGGTCATCCTCCGCACAACTCGCAGTACGGTCCTGCTATGAGAGGGAATGATAGCATCACTTCAATTATTCTTCTGCTTTTTTACAGTTTGATACGCCTTCTCGAAACTGAGATGTATGGTGCTGATGCACGCATTGAGGTGTGCCATGCTCTTGAAGGTGAAAACAACTTTAAGACTGTTGGTGTTGAACGTCTTGGAGAAGAAAAAAACGTCGAACTTTATCAGGCCAATTTCTTCCATGGATCTTCTGAGATTATCTGATCCGATCTCCATAATATGTGCTGGATCGGCGTCAACTGGAAAACCCAAAGTAACGCTGAACGCACCGTTTTTCCGATTCTCTAAATCTCTAAGATTTGTTATTTGTGTCTGGCCCATCAGAGCAGATGTGGGGAGCTCGACCACATTGCCGTTGATGGTTTCAACCTCAACAGTGAGAATTTTCACATCCTTAACAACGCCAATTACCGGGCTATCAAAAAGCCATGAGTGGAACGAGATGGGATCGCCCGGTTTCACAATACCGGCTGAGGCAAGCATGAGGCCCATAAGAATGCCAGATATGGTGTTCTGCAAAGCGAAGGATATGATCAATCCTCCAACGGTTCCTCCAATTAGGGCACCGGTCAAGCTAACTCCGAGATACGAGAGGAACAACAGAATAGCCACACCGTAGAGGAAGGCCCTCATAACAACATAGGTTCCTCTAAAATTCCTGCCTCCACTCTTCTGTGAAAGCCTCTCAAGCAGTTCCCTGATTAACTTTGATATAATGACTGTGAATCCGAATATCAGAATGGCGAAGATTGCATCTCTGATATACTGCGTGTATGTGTTGATCGGAGGGTACAGTGATCCCAGATAGGGGAAAAATAGTTCCAGAAAAATACCAGCTAAGATGCCAGTCACCATGACCGCTATGACCTTTACAATTCCCCGTCTGAAGGATGATGTCATCTGTGTGTATAAGTATCAGGTGTATAAGAGTTATGCGAATCTGTGAAAGTGATACATCACATTGCTAAAATCAATGTTTCAGCATAAGGCCAAAGATCAAATCGGTCTTTGATAACTATCCCGGAAAAATTCCCACCCCTGTGCCCAATATCAAGAGTTTTCAGGTCATCCATTTTCAGATCAGTTTTGAAAATGAGAGTAACAGTTTGCGCTCATTATAACTGATAAGGAAACTGCAGAGGGCTCACTTAGCCCAACTTTTCGGTCTCCCATCAGGCTAATCATCAATGGAGATCACCTTGTTTCGTCTGGTTTTTCCCCTCAGTATTCTTATCTTTTCCACGTCAGTGTGCAGAAACTCTGAAAGCTGCCTGAGAACGTCACGGTTTGCCTGGTTATTCTCGTGTTTCGCTTTGGTGTAAATAACTATAGTATCATCTACGACGAAGGGAGCACGATTCCCGTCCTTGACCTTTACCTTGATGATTCTGCCCATACATCCATATGAATGTTGATACCTTAATTTTTCCTATAGTCTTTCAGATATTCCCATATCCAGCAATAAAGCTGGTCACTTGACGCTGATGTACAGGGAAAGAAGAGGCCCTATCCACCTTACAATCTCTTCTATAAGCTTCTCATCCTTCTCATCGAATGCCCCTCTCTCATCCGAATCAATATCTATCTCACCGATGGGGCGTTCTTCGTACCTGATAGGAACAACAAGCTCAGACTTTGTGGTGGGAAAACACGCAAGGTAATCGGAATTTGAATGAACATCACGTTCATTAACAGTTGCGTTTCTGGTAATTGCTAGGGAGCAGATGCCATCGCCGAGGTTTATCTCAACATGCTGAGTTGGCTTTCCTGAGTAGCGGTACAATCTCAGTTTGCCACCTTCAAGAAGATAAAATCCAACCCATGAATACTTGGAAATGCGTGATCTGAGAATCTCACAGATGATCTGTATTTTCTCTCCTATGTCTTTTGTTCTTGTTTCCTTTATATCTTTGAGTATCTCATCATAGAGGTCGCTCATTGGTAGCCAATTCGGGAGAGGTATAAGAATGTACATTTACTTTTCGTAACCGATGTTCTATAAAATCGTATGAAAGAGTTAATATAGGAATCTAGGAGAGAAGTAAATTAGGGAGGTGGCAGCTCAATGCAACAAAGGAAAATAGAAACCTCAGACGACATAGTGAGGAGTTCGGTTGATGAAACCATCTGCTAAAAATATGCCGGGACAAGACACCGTACTCTCGGAGATTTTGCATGTATGAATATCTTGAATACTATGCTATCAAGATCCCTCCGCACTCTATCTCCGAGATGATCATAAACCATGCACTCCTTCCGGGACTCAGGCAGGGAGGCTTTGCACCCTTTTCATACGTGGTGAAGACTTCAACCACTTTTTTCTTTGAGTCGGGTTAGACACTGTCAACCTACCGGTGATATTTCATCTCAACGAGTTCAGGATGAATGTGTTGAACATCCCATATTGGAAATATAATGCAATAAGGGATAAAAATGACCACAAATTAATTTCTGGAATGAACCACATATTATTAGCCGAGAAAAGTTTAAGATCAGATTTTCAATGTTTTACAAATGACAGCAGGCGATAAAACAGCAATAAAGATGCATCCAGAAAGATCTCATTATGACAAGGAGATCATCTACGGCATTCTCGATGAGGGATTTGTGTGCCATGTGGCCTTCATAAATGATGGTCAACCATTCAATATTCCGATGACATATGTGCGAATTGGTGACTCACTGTATATCCATGCATCAAGAAAAAGCAGATTATACAATGAATTACGATCAGGAGTAAGGACTTGTGTCACCGTCACTTTACTTGACGGATTAGTTCTCGCCAAAAGTGCGTACAATAGTTCTATGAATTACAGATCGGTCATGATCTTTGGAACGATGCAAGAAGTTAAAGATAAAGCAGAGAAGATGGAGATCGCAGAGAAATTAATTGAAAAAATGGCCCCTGGAAGGTGGGAAGACTGTCGCAGGCCTTCCGAAGAGGAACTCCTCGTAACGGGTTTTTTGCGAATGAAGATAGAAGAATTTTCAGCAAAGGTCAGATCAGGGCCACCAAAGGATAACCCTGTTGATTTGAAAGCGCCGTACTGGTCTGGCATAATCCTCATCTTGTTGGAAAAAGGAAAACCAATTCCTTCAGCGGAAAGCAGGGAACAGATTCGAATCTCCCATTATCTCCAAAGAAATCCGTCACATCGATGAGTGGATTACTACACTTTGATAGAAATAGAACTTTTTCGATCTCTTGAACTCTTTTGGATATGCCGTGAGCCGGGATCGAACCAGCGACCTTCAGATCTTCAGTCTGACGCTCTCCCAACTGAGCTATCACGGCAACATTAGCGGAAATGTAAGATACTTATTTAATTTCTTCTTCTCGGCTCCTTAACCATGTTACCAATTGCCCGAATAACGTGCTGGATGGAACGACCTTACATTCTTGATATCTTAAACCGATTCTCGCCTTTTATTATACTGACCGCAACATTCCATTTGGTGTGGGAAGCATCTCCAATTCGCTGAAGGATTATTTTTTCAGTTGTTGAGAGATTAGATACGGTTGCGATTTCTGAGTTTGGGATCTAGATTTTATTGAGTATACAGGAAAAAGAGGAAGGTTATTTTTTATCAAGATTTGTGTCAATGATTCAAAGCCTTCTTTCCACACCCAAAAAATTAATACCTGAACCCAATTTGCACATATGGTTAGACTCGAAGATGCTGTTGTGGCCAGATTGGAAACTCACGGTCACAGATTTGAAATCCTGATTGATCCCAATTCAGCAGACAGAATAAGATCCGGGGAGATTAATGTTGATGATGACCTTGCAATCGATCAGGTATTCAAAGATGCAAGAAAGGGTGATAAGGCATCAGAGTCAGCAATCGTTGAAATTTTTGGTACCAGGGATATCTCAGCTATTGCAATCGAAATAGTGAAAAAGGGACAGATACAGCTTACAACAGAACAACGGAGGGCACTTCTCGAGGAAAGGAGAAATCAGATAGTAGAGATGATTGCAAGGGAATCGATCAACCCACAGACGAAGGCTCCAAACCCTCCTGCAAGAATTGCTCAGGCCATAGAGGAAGCCAAATTTCACATAGATCCATTTAAATCAGCAGAAGATCAGCTCCCCGGTGTTCTCAAAGCAATACGCCCAATTCTTCCCATAAAGATGGAGAAGGTGCGGATTAAAATAAGAATACCCGGAGATCGTTATGGGAAGGTCTATGCAGATCTGATGAAGAATGCCGAGGTACTCCGTGAAGAATGGGGAAGAGATGGTTCGTGGAATGCGGTTTTACAGGTTCCCGCCGGAATCTCAAATGAAATTATAGAAACCATAGGTAGAAAGGTAGGCGATTCAGCAGAAGTGAGCATTATCAGGCAGTAACTATAGTTCGTCTGTATAATATGTCATAAGAACATCATCAACATATTTTCCATTTATGATGAACTGTCTCCGCCTTCTGCCCTCTTCTATGAACCCCAGCTTTCTGTAAAGATTGATCGCGTTGGTGTTGGAAGAAAAGACCTCAAGATTGATCTTCTTTATCTCTCTTTCCTTGGACCAGAGGATAGCTCTTTTGATCATGGCAGTGCCGATTCCCATGTGCCTGTAGCCGCTCCGTATTGCGATGCCAAGGTTAGCTGTGTGCCTGCTCTTGCTGTGGAAGCTTCTCTGAAGTGTTAGAACACCAATTATTCTACCAGCTGATTCACAAACAAGGGTGAGATCATCTGGATTTCTTATCCTATTCTGTTCTCCTTTCTCGGTTAACAGATAATACTCACTGACAAGGTATATCCTCTCATCCATAACGCTCTGCATACAGTCTATTATGCCCTTCGCATCACGCTCACTGGCGCGCCTGATGAGGAGGTTCCCCGAAGTTGCGGATAACTCTTCCGTACTTTTTCTCCAGAATCTGAGCATCTTCTCTCTACTTGCTGATCAGCAAGCCGTTGAGCTCATCATAAATGCTCTGAGCCTGCTCCTTAAATTTCTTGGCGAGATTTACGAGCTCCTCTCTGGAGGCGATGAATTCAGGCGTCAGTATGGCACCCTCCTTCGATGGTGTTATAATATGCTCCTTCTCCAGCATTCTGAGGGAGTAACGTATCTTATGTTCGGGAAGATTAGTTTCCTGGGAAATTTTTATGATTCCCTTTGGTTGTTCCATCAGAAGAGACTTAATCACGGAGATGTGTCTCTTCAGGGTATCGAGACAACCCTCTACCTCACTAAACAGGTTCGATCCAGTATCTTCCTTGCGATCTTTTTTTACCATGCGGATCTGATGGGTATCTCAGAATTGGATTTATTGTTATCTCCTATCATGGCAGGTAGGCCTGATCTGCCCCAGCAGAATTTGGAACACTTTTGGTCATCTTTCATCTAGTGTCACCTCCATTTCTTTTCTTTGGAACTTCATTCTGAATTCCGGATCATCCATGAACTTCCTCCGGAACTCTCCTGGAGGAAGATAATCTATGGATGAATGCGGTCTATGTTCATTGTAATCGGTGAATGCATGCTGTATTATGTGAAATGCTTCATGGAAATCTCTGATCTCATTGGGCCAGATGTAATCTGTTTTTATTGAATTATGGAATGATTCAATATCA
>WAQW01000056.1 GCA_015520045.1 Thermoplasmata archaeon
AGCCGGCTGTATCTATTAAAAGAGAAAGTTTCGTTAATGATAATTCATATGCTAGTATAGCATTCCGGAAGCAGGGCCGGTAGATCAGCGGTAGATCGCCTGCTTCGCAAGCAGGAGGTCTCGGGTTCAAATCCCGACCGGTCCATTTAATCAATCAATCGAATTCTGATTATTCCACCACCTGTTATGTCCATATGACCTTGATACAGCGAAGTATGCCGGTCTTCACCCTGGCGAAGACGTGAGAAGGTAATTTGAGAACCTCAAAGCAAAGTCGTTTCTCACCGCAACTGTAGCATTGAGGAATTTGGGATATTATTGCTATCTTACGAGAACAAATATAAAAGTTATACTGAAAAAGGTAGAGTGTGATATCCTGAGTATAGTTCCTTTTTATACTGCTTCTTCTTTCTCACCATCACCCATCCTCTCCTGATATGCCATTGCAGGTGTAACAACAGGTCTCTCCTTATCACTTAGATGCATGCTCCTACTTTCATGGTTGTAATAATAGATCACCTCTTCCCATGTTTCGACGTACTTCCTGAGATTCTTGAGAGTACCGTTGAATCTTTCCAGTTATCTGTCAGAATGTGGATGCTTCACTCCTGCAAGGATATGCCTTATTCCCTGATCATGGAGGAATCTATGGAACCCATTAGGTTCACCGGGATTTCCATTCTTGCCATTGCTGAAGAACTGTTTTCTATGATAGGTCATGATATCTCTGGGCTTTCCGTATTCCTGAATGGCCTTACTCAGGACAATCAGGGAGTTCTCTGTTGTGGCTGAATCAAATGATCCAGATCCTACGATGAATATGGTTGTATTATCCTCCATGTCAGGGAAATGCTCGTTATTGTATTCTGCCCTTTCCACGTGAAACTATGAATTGGAGTGTTTTCTTTTGTAGCTAAAACATTTCCGCTGCTTCTTTTTGTTGGTTTCTTCCATCGCCATCCCCGATTCCAGGAGAATTCTGTATATCCGGTTGTGGATATTCTGATACTGCATTCAAGGAGATACTTCCCATGGAAATGGCACCCGAGTCAGGATGCTTCCTCCTTGCATCCATGGCTGCCTGTTTACAGTAAAAAGTGATCGGTAAAGGTTTGGGTCCCTTCTTCTTCAGTTCCTGCTTTTCATGTTCTCTATAATTCTTCCATATAGTGTTGACATACCTCACGGATATGTGAATGGTATATGCAATCTCACTGCTTGATACACGTTTCTCCTTCTGTCTGATGATCCTCTGCACTAAGAATCATTGAGCTTCAATCCAGAAGGATCGATCAGAGATAAATCAAATCCAGGTATATATAGGAACTTCTCTCGAGATATTACACACAGTCTACAATATGGTAATGCTTAAATATAACGTTGGAAATATCTTTACTTAAAGGTGTTACCTGACATGACAGGTGAAAGCGATAGTTTTTTGGGGAAAGTCATAACATCTGATCCCGCACCTCTTGGTCTTGCGGGATTCGCGTTTACAACGTTTCTGCTGAGTTTCATAAATGCCGGGTGGCTTCCTGCTGAGGGAACTGGAGTCGTTGTCCCACTTGCGATCGCCTACGGAGGGATGGCTCAGCTCATAACGGGATCCTGGGAGATGAGAAGAGGGAATACCTTCGGGTTTACGGCTTTCACGAGTTACGGCGCCTTCTGGGAGTTCTATGCTCTCCTTGTACTATTTGGAAACCTTCACATGGTGCCTCAAATGCCCGGTACGGTGGTCGGGTGGGCGCTCATACTGTGGGGGCTTTTCACCCTCTATATGTGGGCAGGTGCACTCATGCTGAACACAGCCCTGAATCTTACCTTTCTGTTCCTCTGGCTTGCCTTCTTCTTCCTGGGAGCTGGAGCATTCTATTCAAACATTGCACTTACACATGTGGGCGGGTACTTCGGTGTTGCCACGGCTTTCTGGGCGGCCTACACCAGCTTTGCCATAGTGATGAACTCAATCAGGCCCGGGACCATCCCCCTTGGCCCCGGATTGGCACGGAGAAAATAATTTATTCACTATATTCTAATAATTATGATCATATTCGAGTAATACTTATATAATATTAATTGCTAGAGACATTATGGCAGAGGGAAGAAACGTTTTGCCAACTGGAGAGTATTATAATCCCAATGTAAGTCAGTACCAGCAGATTTACAGGAGATCCATCGATGATCCGGAGGGATTTTGGAGTGAGCATCTTAACATCCTGGATTGGTTCCAGAAACCCACCAGAATTCTGGATGATTCGAACCCACCCTTTTACAGATGGTTTGTTGACGGAAAACTCAACGCCTCGTACAATGCTCTCGATCGACATATCAAAGGAGGGTTAAGGAATAAGGCAGCTTATATCTGGGTGGCAGAGGATGGTGGTGAGAAGATTATCACCTACGATGGCCTCTACAGAAGGGTTAACAACCTGGCAAAGGCTCTACTTAACCTGGGTCTCAAAAAGGGAGACAGAATTGTCATTTACCTTCCCATGATCCTCGAGGCTCCCGTCGCGATCCTTGCAGCTGCAAGAATTGGTCTCATCTTTTCCTTTGTGTTCGCCGGGTTTGGTGCCGGAGCGCTTGCAGAACGCATAAGAGCCTCTGGCGCAAGAACGGTGATCACCGCAGATGGTGGGTACCGCAACGGAAAGGTCATAGAGCTGAAAAAAATTGTGGATGAAGCTCTTGCGGAGACATCCGGTGTCGATAACGTTATCGTTGTAAGAAGAACCGGTCATGAGGTCGAAATGGAGGATGGAAGGGACATATGGTGGCACGAAATAGTTGGGGATGGAGTGAATTATGTTCCGCCGGAACCATTGGATTCCAATGATCCGCTCTACATTCTGTACACATCCGGTACCACAGGAAAACCGAAGGGGGCTCTCCACGGAAATGGAGGCTATTCGGTATGGGTGGCTAACACACTGAAATGGGCATTCAACCCTTCTCCTGATGATAGATGGTGGTGTGCTGCAGATATAGGCTGGGTGACAGGACACAGCTACATAGTATTCGCTCCTCTTTTTCTGGGATTAACCTCCATCATATATGAGGGTTCCATTGTGTACCCATCCCCTGATAGGATGTGGGAGATAATTGAAAGGTACAGGGTCAACATACTCTACACATCACCCACTGCGATCAGGACGCTTATGCGATACGGCGAAAAGTACCCGAAGATGCATGATCTTTCCACGCTGAAAGTCCTGGGAACTGTTGGAGAACCAATAAACCCCTCTGCGTGGAAATGGTACTATGACAACATAGGAGGTGGACGTTGCCCGATAATCGATACCTACTGGCAGACCGAGACGGGTGGTTTCATGATATCTCCATCAGCGCAGCTTGGGCTTCCTCCACTGAAACCTGGATCTGCAACCTTTCCCATGCCCGGAGTGGATCCGGTTGTTCTGGATGAGGATGGACGGGAGGTGCCTCCCGAGATCAAGGGTTATCTGGTTTACAGAAAACCCTGGCCGGGTATGTTCCTCACGCTGTACAACGATGACGATAGATACGTGGAAACCTACTTCTCTAAATATAAGGGGATGTATTACTGCGGAGATTACTGTGTTAAGGACTCTGATGGTTATTTCTGGTTACTGGGAAGGGCTGACGAGGTCCTAAATGTTGCCGGACATAGGCTGGGTACCATCGAGATCGAGGACGCTCTCATAAACTCGCCAGAGGTCGCTGAAGCCGCTGTCTTTGGCAGACCGGACCCGGTTAAAGGAGAGGTTATTGTGGCATTCGTAGTCATAAAGGAGGCATACGAGGCGGACACCGAAATCATCAACAAACTCAGGTCGAGGGTGAGGAAGACCCTGGGGCCTATCTATGTTCCTGAGGAAATTCACGTGGTGAAAGGGCTTCCTAAAACAAGAAGTGGTAAAATAATGAGGAGGGTGGTGAAAGCTGTTGCGCTCGATCAGCTCCCCGGTGATGTGAGCACCCTTGAAAACGAGGCAACCGTAGACGAGGTAAAAAAGGCCATAGAGCTCTTCAAGAAAGAAGCATCCGAAAACGAAGGGTAGTTCGAGAAAAATTCTTCATACCAGGTACCTTTTTTTCCATATTATGCTTCAATAACCACCATCTTTTAATAAACCCATCCAGAAGAGCAATGAACCATCACGAAGTTTATAGCTATCTCCATACACATCAACCGCTTACACTGGAGACAACAAACAGTTAAGATGCCGAAAGCTATACGATAATTGAAAGATGCGGAGCATGTAAGGGCGGGGGATATGGTTAACATAGAGCTGAAGGAAAAGATAGCCGGTGAAATCACGGTATCAGACAACCCGGGCTCAACAATAAAAAAGTGGAGGCAGGAATTTGGGATAACAAAGCAGGAACTATCAAGAGAGATGAATATCGCCCCATCGGTTATAAGTGATTATGAATCTGGCAGGAGAAAATCACCGGGTGTGAAATCTGTGAGGAGGATCGTGGAGGCTATCCTGAGAATTGACGAGATGAGAGGGGGTTCTATCTCAAGGCGATACGGCACCGGGGTGAGTTCAAACGCCCTTATTGACATCCGAGACTATGATCATGAAATGCCTTTGGAGAAGATGATTCGTGCCGTTGAGGGGGCAAACATCTCGGGTGTATCAATAAACAGGCATGTGAGCGGATACACGATAGTGGATGGGATAAAAGCAATACTGAACCTCAGCTCCTCGGAATTCAGCAGGCTATACGGATGGTCCAGTCAGAGAGCGATCTTCTTCACGGAGGTAAGATTTGGCAGAAGCCCCATGGTTGCCATCAGAGTACATCCTCTGAAGCCCGCAGCCGTCATATACATACAGCCCGAAAAGCTTGATGATCTCGCCATAAGACTCTCGCAGATTGAGAACATCCCCCTCTTCTCAACGGACATGGATGTCAGAAGCATAATTGATGTTCTGTCGGAGCTGAAATAAGTCACTATCATAAAAAAGTGCGGAAGTTTCCAAACGGCTTCATACCAGAAATGTTCCGGATCGTTTCACATACTATCTTTCCCGGTACGAGATTGCTCCTGCAGTAGGTTTGAAATCGTCACGAAAATGTATCCGACCATTCTTCATGCGGGTATTCCGGATCGCTCTCCTGGAGTTTCTTAGCGGGAAAGATTCGAATGCGATTTGGATAAGCCATGCGACTCGGGTAAACCGGAACAGTAGAATAACCGGTTACCTTTACATAATCGCCCACTGTGAGATCATCGGGGCAGGTAACCATAAAATTTAGACCTTCGTAGCGGCAAAAACCCGTATGGAGCCTGACCACTTTCTCAACCTTGAAGACCTTGCCCACTGTTTCACTCAAAAGCTTGTTTACGAGCCTTCGAATATACAGCATCAAGCCGAATTCTGCTCCTATCACTATAATGAGCACAGTTATGGTGTTGGATAATCTCGTGTAATATGAAGCATTCCGATTAATGATCACATTAAATAAGTTGTAAAAAAGGACACCAATTATGGAAAAGACAATAAGCAAAATAATAACTGTGATGACCTTGAGGAGAGTCCCCCTTTTCATCATGAGGAGGAGGAGATCCATGCATATATATGTTGCGCATCCCCATACACCCGTTTTCAAATAACAATGTCGATACGCTCCCCATTTTTTCTGTGAAAAATAATGTGAAAAATAGAGTTTATTAATGTGACGTGCTGAATTTTATAAAAGCAAGCAGGACGGCCCAAAGTTGTGTTTTTAAAAGGATACTTCCCGGGGTTCATTTTCTGTTATATCAATAACCTTTACAATGTACGGTCATTGTTTTCAAAGGCCTCGACCATTTTAATCTTCTTCACCGACTCGGAGGAAACTATATTCTTGCGATAAGCCGCGATAGATGAGGGGCTGGTTATGAACCAGAATGTATTCACTGATCATCTGCCTGTGAAATCCGCAATGTGGATGCTGATCTTATCCATAATTCTGGATAAGACCGTAGCATCCCATATCCCGGAAGAAATTTCATGAAAACAATAAAGTGATGTGACAGAACAAGCTCAGAATCACAATGCATTGCATCTTTTACCAATAAATCTTTAAACGGTATGATGCAGGATCGTCAACCTGAACAAGACATCCATAGATCCATTATCAAAAGTGCTGGATGGTAACTTCTGGAGATCTCATTAGCTCCGGGAAGCATTCAGAAATGGTTAAAAGATTTCACAGCATTCGGTCAAGAAGATGGCCTCTCAGGAATCTGTTGAAGATGGTCTTTTCAGAATCAACACCTTCAAATTTTAAGCTGTACCTGATTGGGACCGCAAGAGATCCCTTAATCCTGTAAGTTTTCACTGAACCGAACCTCTCTATCTGGATCTTGAACTCCTTTGATGACGCATCGACTATTCTGTCGAAGAAGAGGTCCCTGTTTCCCATCTTTGAGATCGGAAATGTGTTCCTCTCAGAGAACGGCTTTCCGTTGAGCGATCTGATCTTGTCTCCAGGAGAGATTCCACTTCCATATGCGGGAAAGCCGCTGATACAGGTTACGACAATAAACTTATCTCCATTTCTTTTCAGAAGAATGCCGCTACTCCTCTGTGCATTCTCAGATCCATTCTCATCACTGTATTCCGCTTTTATAGATAGACCCACCCTGCCCAGTTCCTTCTGTATATTAAGCTCATGAGTGCCGTGAACGTACTTGTCGAAGAATTCAGTGTAATCGTTTCCTGTTAACTCCCTCAAAACTGAAAGCTGATCCTGCTCCGTTATTCCCCGTCCGTCCTTCCGGTATCTGTTCCAGAGCTCAAGCATAAAGTCGTCCAGAGAGTACTTGGCACCCGAATCCAGTACTATGCGGGCATTCATCATGGTGGCGATAATTGCACCCTTCAGATAATAGGATACGTATGTATTGAAATCGTCGGGAGATGGTTTATAAAGCCTTATCCAGGCATCAAACGATGAGGAGGATGCCGAAATCCGGTTTCTTCCGGGGATAAGCTCGTAAATCCTCAGAAGCTCGGCAAGGTTCATCAGGTAGTCTGTCTGAGAGATCAGACCGGCTCGGAACAGGATCAGGTCAGCATAATATGTCGTGAAGCCCTCACTGAACCAGAGCATCTCCGTGTAATTCTCCCTGCCATAATCAAAGAGCTCCAGTTCGATGGGTTTTATACGCTTTACGTTGTAAACGTGAAAGAATTCATGTGCCAGAACACTCAGAAATCTCTGGAAACCTTCTCCATACAGAAGATCTCTTCCGACGACAATTGACGATGATGATGAGTGTTCATGTCCGTGCCCCACGCCTCCATCCACAACGTGAATGAAGAAGGTATACCTCTTATAGGGTATGGATCCAAATATCTGTCTTGTGGCCTTAACAATTCTCTCGGCGTCTATGGCCACTTTTTTTATGATATCTGAATCATCGAAGCCGCAGAAAACGATCTGATGGCTGTGGTCATCCACACTAAACTCCATAGTTTGTGGTTTTCCTATTTCTATTACCGAGTCTGCCAGAGAATCGTAATTGTTCGCATGGTATCTTTCATCACCGGAGTTGTCAAGCGAGGTGATCAGTCGCGTACCATCAGGGTGAAGAATCTCAATCTCGGAGCTCTGCTCCCTATATCTCTCAATATAAACAAAAAGTGCGGCGCCGAGCAGGTAGGCATGGTCATCGTTTATGTGGTTCATCTGAGGGATGAGGTCACCTGTGAAAACGGAATATTCAAAAATAACCGAACTGTTTGCTCCCTTGTCGATGATCCAGCTACCCTTATCTCGTTTTTTTATTCCCAATCTAAAGCCCTCAGGCGTACGTGCATTAACGTTTCGAATGAGCCTTCCATAATCCCTGATCACGTAACTACCGGGAACCCAGGATGGAATTGATACTACCATGGTATCATCAGGAAAATCCTCCACGATGAGACTAACATTGCAGAGGTTATTTTTCATTACCCTCGCATCAACCCTGTAAAAAATACGCATGTTAAAGGTAATTCCGCTGGGCATATAAAATTAATATGCGGCGGTAAAAGAAAAATGTTTTAACCGGTTACTCCTTATCATGATCTGCACGGACAACCTCAGTCTTCTCGCTATGAATCTCACTCCTGCCGGTTGTATCTTTCAGAATGAGGGTTAGAGGATCGCCACGCCCTGAGATCACTTCTGTCAGTGTGCGTATGGTATTGCGAGCCCTATCAGGATCCTCACTGTCCTGTTGGAACGATTCAGCGAGATCCCTGATTTCCAGAAGGATACCTTCTACAGTGGTAATTTCCCCTGTAGATGCAGAGGCAGGATACACATCCACATCAATTTCCGGTATGTGGATAGAACACGTAGGAGACCTGTAAACCACTGCGTTGAGATCATCTGGATCTTCAATAACGAACTTCACTTCCTCGGGATCAGATTCCCCATCAGACCAGACCTGGGTTTCACGGTAGAGACAGTTCTTGCACAGATACGTGAGGATGTTTATATCGCCCTCATAGGGGATGTTCTTCCTTGCAACAATGGCGTGGAGTTTACCACCACAGCTGGGGCATCGCAGATCCGTAATCTGTTCTGTAAAGGCATCCTCGTCCTGTGGGTCTTCGGAGTGCATTCAGAATTGATCGATAAGCGGTATTTAAACATAGCATTATTTTGTACCTATGATCGTACCGATGAACCTCTCAGTACCTATCTGATTCAACCTTTCCGGATGAAACCCGTTCATAAGGACAGTTTCTCCTGCGTAGCGCGATATCTCAAACATGGCATTGAGCTTCCCGCGCATTCCGCCGGTGACGTCATTATTCACCCCATCCACCGTTACATGGCCATTAACGGTCCTCAAAAGATGTGCGTTCCTTATCTTCTTGGGATCCCTGTCGTAAACTCCATCAACATCACTCATGAATACCACTCTTCTCGGTCTGAAGAGGCGGGCAAGATCCCTGACTATTGTGTCTCCGGAGATTATATTCACGCTCTCTCTGGTCACATATACATCACCGTGACTCACCGTGTTAACGCCAAGGGAAATTAGCCTTCTCATGAGGGAATAATTTCTCCTCCCATTGAAGAGTGAAAATGGAGTAAGCGAAGACACGTTGAGGCCATGCGACCTGAGTCTCTGGAGTACTTCATTATTCAGCCTTATCACATCAGTGTGGACGATATTCATCCCCTGCAGAGTTCTCTCTGATATTCTGCCAGGAAGGTCAAATTCCTTTGCCTTAAGGTGCCCAAAGGAACCTGCTCCGTGAACAATGATCATCTGCTCCCTGATGTGTGAGAGGACCTCAGCGATCCGATCCATCACCGGATTCCTGAAGGCAAGGTACTTACTCTTATCGGTTATAACACTACCCCCTACTTTGATGATTAGCATTCATATCATGAAAGACAGGATGTTAATGAACCCATGCGCCTGGAATAATCAGGGAGTGCCTGTTTCGTATGGGAGGCCATTGTTGCTCCATTCGAGCCATCCACCATCAAACACCGCTATCCTATCCCATCCCATCAGCCAGGCATTGAAGAAAGCCTCACTTGCCCTCCATCCGGTTCCACAGTAAAAGGCATTGAACTTAGATTTGGTTATGCCAGAATCTAACCAGTTTCTCTCTATTTCCTGATACTCACGGGTCGTGTGGTCCCAGTTCCTGTAATTCTCCATGTGGTAAGCGGAACTCCCGCAGTTGGCAAAGACCGCTCCAGGAATACGTCCTCTCTTGTTGATGTAATTGTACCCACTAACCTTCCCGGTGAACTCATCCCAGCTTCTAACGCAAACCAAATTAGCATCCTCTGATTTGAGAATTTCCTTCGCTTCGTTAAGATCAACAATGAACTCTGGATGAGCCGGGATCTTCGACCCGAATGAGGCAGCAGCTTCCGGTTGCTCTTTCTTGAATGACAGATCATAACCCCGGGCGATCCAGGAGTGTATTCCTCCGTTAAGAACTCTAACATCCTTAACACCCGCATACATCATTATCAACGCGCTTCTCATTGCAGCTAATTGGCCTGCACTACTACCCGGGAATGGATCCTCCGGATTGGGTGAAGAAAAGCGTCCATACAGAATGACCGTGGTATCGCTTGTAACTCCCAGTTTTAGAAGAGCGGCCTCAAGTTCTTCAGCAGGGCGTACATTCCAGCTAATTTCGTCTTCAAGCGTGTTCGTATCAAGATCTACTGCGCCTGGAATGTGTCCAAGATCATAGTCTTCCGTCTGCCTGTAATGTACGTGGCATATAACGAACTTTGAGTTGTTATACTCAGGGGCATTGCCTGTATCTATAAGCTCCTTCAACCATTCTGGAGATACGAGTTTCTCAAATCTCTTCAGCCTATCTACAGGAAAATCGCCATTGACCCATTCATCGAGAAAGTGAAAATATCCTCTGACTTTATAGTATCCTGCTTTCCTGAACTCTTCAACGGCACTCCTGATATGATCTGCACGGTAACCGTAAATGATGACCGTGTTAGCCGGAAAGATCCCTTTATGTTTGGCTATATCAACCCACTGATGGTTATTAAACCACGTTCGAGGAAAACTTTTTGCACCGGGGATATGGCCTCCCCTTCTTTCATTAAGCTCTCTCCAGCCGTTGTATGCGTCCATGGATCTGACATCTATAACGCGAACATTAGGATCTTTCAAAAGCGAGATAATTTCTAAAGTTGTAACCTCTTCCCTTTTCCGCTCTTCGGTATCATTAATATCCGGGGAATGAGTTTTAGCTTGCATATTTTTCATATCTAACGACCATATTTAACTCGATCGTTTCTAATAACCACTACAAGTTTTCCTCTTATACTGCAGTAATGGAATTTTCAGGCATATTTTCCACTCGGGTCATTATTGCTCACCTACCTTTATATAATTTCCTATCGATCATCAGAATTGCCATGCTACTATACGGAACGTTATGATGAATGGTTTTCTATCACCCAATGAGCTAATAGATGCGATTCTTCATCTTATAGGCATTATCGCAAGGGACTTTTCAGGTATCACCTTGATCCTATCAAAATAAGAATTGATCTCCTCAACCGTGAGATATTCAAGGGCAAAAAGCCAGGCTATTCACATGGTGGGATTGGCAAAAGGCTACTGTATCATATCACACCTATTCCATAATGAAGAGCCATAACTATATAGGAATAGATTGTCATAAAAGAAAGGGAGAGGTAAACCTTTCAAGTGGAACAACTTCCTGACAATACCGATGAATGATACATTGCACCCTCTCTTGGATCTCCCCCGTCAATCCCATATGGGCGCACATCCATTTCTACATTTATTCTGACCACTTCCATAGTGGTTGGTGAAGGCTTGTAGGCGGAGATTAAGCCGGCAACATCCTATCCACTCCTTTTTCATTGTGCCAGGAAGAGATGAAGGGCAGCAAACCCCGCGTACGATCTCACAAATCGAATCATCACGCTGCTACCTCTCCGACTCTCACGCTAATATCGTCATAACGTGGTCCGAAGACTTTTTTTTCATAGAGGACTACGGAAAGATAGAAGAAAAATAAGCCGTGAATATGCCCGAAGGATGATGTTTCTCACAATTTATGGACCGATAGATCTGCTAATTGGAGCATCAATCGAAAAATGAGTGGTTTTAGGGAATTCCCATACACAACTTTTGAATGGCCCTCATATCCGCCTCTTGAAAACCCAATTTACACCATTTCATGTTTTACTTCCTGTCCGGGGGAAGTTCTCAGGCTGGAGAATTAAGAATGCCAAATCTAAATTGATTCCACAGGATTTGCGGAAACCTTCATGATTCCGCGAAAACTCCTGAGTGCAGCCTGATTAAAATCTCAAGATCTCCCTGTCCTGAATTTTTCCATTTACATCGGCCAGAAACTGACAATGCCGGAAAATCGATATATATACCTGTAAATCATGTATATCTCTGATCTAAAATGGTGAGGTGGAAAATCCCCTCTGATCCCGGGAGAAGGAGGATTCTGTTTGCCATTATATCTTCAGCAATCATTGTTGCGGGTGCCTATGCTGCATCCATATATTCCATTAACATGAGTGGCAAT
>WAQW01000057.1 GCA_015520045.1 Thermoplasmata archaeon
CTGTATATGATATTAACATTATGGTGTTCCAGTTCTATGATGGCTCGCGTCAATATCTGGAAAATTGGAAAAAGGAGGATACATTTATCATTATGGATACTGTCAGGGATCTCTATTCCTGTGATCCTATCATAGGGGAGTTCCTCAGATTTGTTAAAAGGAATAAGACGGAAATATTCAGGTATCTTGTTGATCCTGATATGAATAAAACAAACAATGTTGCAGAGCATCATTTCTCCGTTAGATCTGAACTTCTGAAGAGAAGATTCAAAACCCGTGAAGGCCTGCTGAAAACATCCTACTGGTATCGCCGGCTATCAACGAAAATTTGACAGCCTCACAAAAAGGTAAAATAATTATATTGTTCTATAATATTCTTCGATAACAAATGCAAAAAAGATACGCAAAAGGGAGGCCAAGAAGAAGGTACAATAGTCGGAGGAATCCTTACCCCGCCCAATCAAACAAGATCAAAAAGCTTGATATGAGCAAAAGTGATGAATTTCAATATGTTCTTTCAAATACTGTTGTTTCTCTTCCGGATGATGTTCGCGGTGCTATAAAAGGAGGAATTTATGCCCTTTTTTCAAAAAGAGGAGTTGGATATGCCAAGGATTTTATTCGAAAGAAAAACAATGAAGGAATAATACCTGACCGTATGAGTGAAGAACTAATGGGGCTTATTCACAGATATTCAAAATACCAGTAGCTATGAGTGGTAAAAGTTCTATGCATCTTAGTGAATGCCAATTATGAATGATCTGAAAGAGAGGGTTGAGAAATATATAGAGATGGAAAAAAAGGCGTTTGACAAGCTTAAAATAGGGGTTCCACCCGGATCATATCTTGAGGGATCGGCGAGAGATTTCCTGTTCATGGCGAAAAGTTATTACAATGACGCGATTTTCTTTAAAAAGAAAGGTGATCTTGTAAATGCTCTTGCTGCTCTGAATTATTCATATGGATGGATAGACGCTGGCGTCAGAATAGGTCTTCTGGATGGTGGAGATGACCATCGACTCTTTACACATTTTAAGTGACGTTAGGTTCGAACCGCCATCATTGATTCGCAAGCCGTTTCATATCTCTCTCACTGGAATAGTATACTTTGGTACCAGAATCTGCAAAAAGGGAGGAGGCGTAGGCGCTCTGCAAGCCCTCCTTACAATAAAAAACAATTGAGCTGTAGTGCTCCACATTCTTTTTGAGTCTCTCAAGTTCCCACAGTCTGAGATTGACAGCTCCTTTATAGTGCCATCTCTGGTATTCTTTTCTATCTCTGAGATCAACAATCAGAGAGTTCTCTGGGATCTCTTTAACCTCCATTTCGTCTTTTCCCAGAGATTTAAGAAATCCATCAACGGTGTCGGAAGAAAATGTCATCATATTCGTAAGAATCATATCGACAATTTCCTCCGGAATACCGTTCTTCTCAAGTTCATCAATCGGTACCTCTGTGCGTGCGTGTTCTGCAAAAAGTGCGCAGAATTCTCCGGTATTCTTCTCTGGATATGTCCCTATTTTTCGAGCGAGATCTGTGATCTCATCCTTATCGAGTCCAATTAAAGGCCGGTAAATGGGGAGATCTACAAAATGAGAAAGGCTCATAAGGTTATCAGGCGTCTGGGAAGAAACCTGGCCTAAGGATTCACCGGTGATTATTCCCTTGTACCCAAATTTTGAGGATATTTTCTCAGCCAACTTATAGAGAAGTAGCTTGAATAAAACTGTTCCAGCACTATCCTTACCATCTAAAATGGCATATTCAACGAATTTTCTGCAATCAAGAATATGGATTTTGGTAGTATAACCGTGGAGCCACCCTCTCGTGAGCTTAACAGCTGCATTTAGAAAATAGACAGTATCTATAGGATGAGCAAGAGAACAGAACAGAAAATTCACAAGCACCCCTCGCTTCATCATCATCCAGGAAGCAACAGGCGAGTCTATGCCTCCAGACATCAGACACACCATAGATCCCTGAGATGATGTAGGCAACCCCCCTGGACCAGGAATCACGTTGGTGTAGAGATATGCGCTCTTGTTACGAATTTCGATGTTTATTTCTACATCCGGGCTTTTAAGTGAAACTCCGTCGGATGAGCTTACAAGTAATTCTCCAAGTTGTCTCTCCACATCAATAGATGAAAAGGAGTGATTTCCCACCCTCCTGCATCTTACCGCAAATTTCTTTCCCACAACAATGGATTTCGTCAGAGGATAGGCTTTTTCAAGAAGATCCGCAAGGGAGCTGAAATCAAACTTATAGACCGGAGAGAACGATTTGATTCCGAAAACGGTACTTAGGTTCCTTCTCACAGTACTCTCATCTGCAGATGTTTCGAGGAATATCCTTCCCCTTGTTTTTCGAATATCGGTCACGCTGCCAGGTGGCAGTGCTGCCTTTATGGATGTTATCAGCTTGCTCTCCATATTGCTCCTTGTATATCTCCGTTTTAAGCCGATTTCTGAATACCTGACAAGATAGAGTGACATTACAGCAACCCGTTCATTAAATATAATACGAAGATATTAAGATCAGGGTATGTAGAGCTCCTTTAAACCAGACTGCATGTTTTTCTCACGTCGCATTGTGATAAGATCTAATTTTTGTATCTGAACCTCTAGAAGAGGGTTTGCCTCCCCGCTAAAAAAATGACCTCCAAACACCACATGATTGGAGTTTGCCAGAGCTATGTGAATATGTAATCTCGGTTCGTTTTCAGTGATGGAACCGTGGAACGAAACAACTTCCATTCGTTCCCTATACGAATCTTTTTTGTAATCTGGACCCTGAAAGTAGCCGATCTCTGCCTTTTCAATCATGCCCACTGCCCAGAGAACGGTTCCTGATTTAATTGCATATCTCTTGATCGCTTTTTCCAGTGCAGATAGGACCTGCTCGCCCTTCTCTATCTTACATACTATTATGTTGGCTCCACTGGCACACCTCATATCCAGAAATTGCCTCTTACGATAAGATGTTTACCAAATCACCATCTAGCTCCGTATTATAATTTCACCGTAATCGATTCACCAGTTAACATTGATTGTTGAACCACTATTGTCTGAAGATTCCGTTAAGGGAAGTTCGATTGCTTGATCAGGCATTTCTATCCTGTTTCCGATACTCATTCGAAGTACTTTTACAATAGCTTTTCAAATAATTATAGGGGTCAATGAGTGATATTTCAGGCCTTCACATTTATGGTTAGATAATCTCTAAGTATCCTGTATGTTAAACCCCATATTTCAACATCGCGCCATGTGTAACATGGATAGCCACTCGCAGTTTTACCCGTCTTAAGTTCATTTCTATCAATGACCAGAACGTCTTGAACCTCGTCTCCAGCCCTCAAATCAGAAGGAAGAGCCTCTTTATCAGTGAAGGCATAAACATCAAGCTCAGCATTATTCGGATGGTATATTCCAAAGAAGGAAAGCTTTGACGGCCTGTAGCCAATTTCCTCATATGATTCTCTTACTGCCGCTTCGAGGGGAATCTCCCCCTCTCTTACAAATCCCCCAGGGAACGCTATCTGACCCGACCACGGATCACCATCACGCTTTCTCCTCCTAATGAAGATAATTTTTTCGTCTCCATTGATCAATGTGACGGCAGCAGATCTTCTCCGAGTCGCCTCGCTCGAAGTACTCATTGCTTCCCCGTTATGCAGTCAAGTACATAATAAATACTTTTCCATTTCACTTCATACGGTTAATGGCACTTGTATCGCAGTCACACTCAGGTCGTTACCTATACTGGGATGCTTGGAGCATTCAGCAATCACTTCACGAACGGAGATCCGAGAGAGAGCCAAGATCGATAAGACCATATTCTTCCGTTATCGCAAAGACTCTGAATGAATCCTGGTCAACGTTCTTCAGCACCGGAGTGAAATGTTCTTCACTTATCAGAGAAGTGGAGAGATCCGCCCCAGATGAAAAAAAACTCAACGCAGGTAGCAGAAGGAGATTTTCCTTGCTACTGTATGCAAAGACAGGCATTTTGTATGAACCACCGACCGAATCACGTAAAACTATGCTAGGATGCTCATGGCCAAGTATGGTAAACCCTTTGAGTCCCAAATCTTTGTCTCCATGATATATATAGAAGTTACCGAGCCTAATGGAATCTCTCAACACAATGTTCCTTGTAGAAAGTATGGCGGAGAGGTAATTGTCGTGATTTCCCCTTATGAATACCAATTCGACCCGATGCGAATATCTATCTATGAAGTGTTTGGCATCACTCCATTCCTGAGGGAAATTTTTTGAGAAAGCATGTTTAAAGTCTCCGTTGATTATGATTCTCTCGGGATCATATGTTGCTATTATTTTATCTACCATACCCTCGACATGCTTCAGTTGCAACCTTGGGAGAAATAATCCCCTGAGGTTCATTTCCTGCTCAAATCCTAGATGGAGATCAGAAATAACTGCCGTCAGTTCCTCGGGAAGATAAGCACAATAGAACTCAGATATGAAAACATCATCAGAAATCCGGATATCCCGCATGCAGTTATTTCCTCTCTTTTATGAACTCCCCTATCCTCCTTATACCTTCGGTTATGGATTTCTGCGACGCAGCGAACGAGAAACGGAATCTGTTTTGTCCCGATCTACTAAAAGCAGTTCCTGGTGATACGATTACCTGCTTTTCCTGCAAGAGGAGATGGCTGAATCTGGGACTTCTCAGATCAAGGTCAAATGAGGGAAAGGCATAGAATGTCCCTTCCGGCTTTCTAAGAGAAATTCCATCTATTTCACTGAAGAGCTTGTAAACAAGATCGCGCCTCTTTCTGAACTCATCTCTAAATTTCTCCGCACTGCCATATGAGTTCAATGCTTTCATAGCACCATATTGCGATATTGAAGGAGCGCATGTAATGGTTTGCTGTTGAATCCTGTTGCATATCTTTATGACCTCATCTGGAGCATTGAGATATCCAACCCTCCATCCTGTCATTGCAAATCCCTTGGAGAAACCGCTTATTGTAACCGTTTTCTCAGCCATCTCATCGATTGATCCCGGGGAAAAATGTTTTCCCTCAAAAACTATATCCTCGTATATCTCGTCGGAGATGAGGTACATGTTATTTTCAAGAATAAAATCACTAAGTTCCCTGATCGATTTTTCGGAATAAACTTTACCGGTTGGGTTGTTCGGTGTGTTGAGTATGAAAACAGAAGTTTTGGATGTTACGAATCTTCTGGCCACATCAAGGTCCAGTTCATAATCATCATCAGTGGGAACGGACAAGGGTTCAGCTCCAGCAAGCTTGATAATATCAGGATACGACAGGTAATACGGATCTGGGATCATAACCATGTCCCCCGGTTCTGTTAATGCCATAACCGAAAGGAAAATGGCGAACTTAGTAGGGGTAACAAGCACGTTATCAGGCGATGAAACAATGTTGTTTCTCTCGCGAAGCTTTTTCGAGATCTCTTTTCTCAGCTCCAGCAGGCCCATAGAAGGAGTGTAATGAGTTCCACCTCGCCTGGCACTGTCAAACGCATAATCTATTATCTCAGAGGGTGTTGTAAAATCAGGCTCGCCAATTCCAAAATTCAAAACGTGAATCCCTTTTTCCCTCATTTCGGAAGCGAGACGCATCATCGATACGGAAGCAGACTCTTTTATATCTATATGCCTCATTTGAACCCCTGGGAGCCAATACAATAATCGCTGTTAAAACTATCTATGATAAATGCACGTAAATGCACAAAACAAGACAATCAGAAAACAAAAGGGAAACTAAAAACAATTAGATAAAAATTAAAAATTTTAAATCACTCCTAATTCTCAGCGTTTCCTTTTCCTGATTAGGGCAGCAGATATTCCAATGATTGCCAGGATGAGAACTCCGGCCACTATCAATTTCCCTGTGCTTCCTGAAAGAGCTGGAAGTGATGAGGATGTCGGCTGTGTTGAAGTGGTGCTAGCCTGAGATATTGTGATCGTGTGGACTGAAAAGTGTGGAACATGAATGACTATGAGAACGCCACCAGAAGTGCTGATCTCTGCGAATTTAGCCTGTGACGATACTGTTAAATTCAATACACCAGAGAGCGTTGAAATCTGTGCCGTAGCTCCATCGAATGTAACTTTCACGTTGGATTTACTGTTTATTACTGTGTTGGACACAAAGATGACTATGTTTGTACCCCTGTGATGGGCGGATGATACCTCAAGTGAGACTTTACCAGATGTAACTTTGCTGATGACCATATTGACAGAGTTGTTCATCTTGATGGTTACATTTGCATTTGTTCCGCTGCCTGTTATTGCAAGTTCTGCGGCAACTTTACCTGATTCCATTGCCCGGTTTAGTCTCTCTGAAACATTCAGACCAAGGTGCTGCAGACCAGGTGGAGTAACCATTGACAGTTTGCCGACCTCGTTTGAACTTATCAGTATGTTACTCCCGTTGATGGAGACGTTTCCATCCCTAATGAGTATATAGGAGTTCAGTCCGTTTCCAGATATATGAACTGCATACCTCCCAGCTTCAATCTCGTGATCGGATTCAAGTGCAACGTTGGAGAACTGTGAGAAGTTCGAGGTCATGGTACTGTTGTAGTGCATGGACGATCCCTTCGTCAGAATTATGTTGGCTGAGAGTCCAGGAGCCATCGTGAGATTTACAGTCCCATTCTTCCACAGGATAATAGATTGCATCGCCGGATTGTTATGGAAAGCGTATATGTAGGAGCTGTTTGAGAAGATGAATATGGATCCAAGGAGTATGGGCTGCCCTACGGGTATGAGAAAATGGCTATCATCTTCACCAATAGTGCCATTCGCACTGACGGCAATAGAACTGAATATTGTGCGAGATGCTTGAACATCATAGAAATTACTGACCGTACCGCTGGTTGAGTTTAGCTTCAGGGAAAGAAATTGACCGGTAAGCACGCCCGTTGTTTTGTTGTATGTGAACCTGCTGTTGTGAGAATGATCCCATTCAATGTGGCTCATCTGGGCTACGAGAGGTACCATTCCGAGAACAACAGGCTGAGTAGATGCGGAGAAGTAGGCGGTTGTGTTGTTTACCTTTGCCTTCGTGTTTGAGAAAATGTAATAGACAGATCCATTCAGGTTCGTTGTCTTGTATATGTTTATGGTATTCGTGAAGCCACTGCCCATAGTGCCGTTCATTCCTTCGAAGGCATCTCCCTGATCGAGATTCATCCTAGCTCCGACTGGTAACAGTTTGTTGTTGACTGTGACAGAAATATTTGAATTCAGAGAGTCAGAGATCATCACAAATAACTTCTCGGCATGCGTCTTGAGTATGGTCGCATTTTTGAGCACTATACTTCCCTGCGGTGAAGAAAAGTGGAATGAGGTCGTTGAATTCGACGATACCTTAATGAGGGGTGTCAGGGCAACAGAAATTCCCTCGTGCGAATATTGCAGATCTTTGACAACACTCGTAGTCTTGTTGTACTGGAAAGTATAGTTTCCCAGTGTGGTCGTAGACATCGATGTGGATGTCATTCCTACTGCGGAACCTGCAGCAAACAATAGTGTTATTATTACCACAGGAACCAATAGTTTCGTATTCATATTGAGTTTATTTAAACGTATATATAAGCATTTATTGGTACAATATCGTACTAATTTCGTTCATATCAGGATATTTACCATCATTAGAAATGAAACGGACGTGGTTTTGAACTCCACAGACGTGCTTCTCTGATGGCTATTTCAACCGCTTCGGATGGATCTGATGCTTTGAAGAATTTCCCCTCCGTTGGTTTTCTCGGCTGTATTGAAAGGTCTCCTATGCTTACTACCGATTTCCCTTCAGAAATTGCAAAATACGCTTCAGAACGAGTTCCAGATGAACCATCGACAGATATCACAGCTTCTCCCGCCCGCACAACGAGGAAGTTTCGTGCAAAGCCAATGCCCGTAGGAATCTTTACGGTTAGGTATCTATTTCCTTCATTTAACGAAGTACCGGGAAGGATTCCGACAGATATTCCGCCAGAATCCTTCACCCCCTTTGCAACGCACTCCATTACTCCAGTGAGACCACCACAAACAACGATGCAACCTCTCTCAGAAAGCAACCTACCGATATTGTAGGCAATGCTGCAGTATTCTTCATCTACTGAGGATCCTCCAATAACGGAAATATTACACATAACAATGAAAGACAACAATTGCTATTAAAGAGAACTGTTGTCATTTCGGTCATAAAATCAGTATTTATTTTATGTATGTGGACATTACAGTGTGTGGAAACTGAACCATATGTAATTCTCGTCGATGAATCAGATAACCAGATCGGAACGGAAAGGAAAATGGCAGCGCATAAAAACGGGGGCAAGCTTCACAGAGCTTTTTCTATATTCGTATTCAATTCAAGAGGTGAGCTCCTACTCCAGCAGAGAGCAAAGCAAAAATACCATGCTCCGCTGATGTGGGCCAATACCTGTTGCAGCCATCCCAGACCTGGGGAGAGTATCCTGGAAGCAGCTCACAGAAGATTGAAGGAAGAGCTGGGATTTGACTGTCCTCTGGAAGAGAAATTTTCATTCACCTACAGGGAGCCTGTTGGTAACGGGCTCACCGAGTGGGAGTTTGATCATGTCATATTTGGCCACTACGATGGTCCGGTTATACCCAACCAGGATGAGGTGGAAAGTGTGAAATGGATAACCCTTGATGAACTCAAGAGGGAGCTGACGGCTGATCCTGAGAAATATGCACCCTGGCTAAGAATATGTATCGATAGGGTTATTCGTGAATTTGAATCATCGCCTTAACCCAGGATAACTGATCTTTTTAGAAACCCTGCCCGGTTAAACTGACATTATGTGTTTATATTTTGATTCAGTGGGTTTATCATCTCATAAGCGTTGCACTGTAAATGATCATCAAAAACTTTGATTATCTTTCAACTTCAGCTCTAAGGCATAAGGCGCTCATGGTGCTGAATACTATTCTGGAGGAAAACAGTCCATCTGAGGCCATAGCTAGGAGAAAAATGGATATTTTGGAGAGGGTACCTGAAGATTCCCCAGTCAGGGTTTTTGGGTTTGGAAAGGCAAGCTATTCAATGTATATTGGACTCAGGAAACTGCTTGATGGAAGGATTGTTGAGGGAACCATAATAGTTCCCGAGGATGAGATGACTGTTGAGTCCTTTTCCGAATTGCAGATACTCCGTGCAACACATCCCTTTCCATCCGAATCAACACTTTCCTCGTCTCTCACTCTCGTGAAAAGGATAGAATCCTGCTCTAAGAGAGACGTTGCGATATTTCTGATTTCTGGAGGTGGCTCTTCTCTTTTTGAGATACCAACCGGAAATTTTAGCATTGAGGATTTGCGTAAAATAACGAAGTGTGTGATGGATTCGGGCGCTTCAATCGATGAACTTAACCGGATAAGAATAGCACTTTCCTCCGTTAAGGGTGGAAAACTCCTCGAGAAAATCCGCTCAAGAGATGTTGTTGCCCTCTACATTTCGGATGTTGTCTCAAACGACCTGAGATACGTTTCCTCCGGCCCCCTGATACCCCAGAGTGTTGATCTGACTGATCTACGCAAGAGGTACGGGAAGTGTTTCGCAAATATTGATGGTAAAAAACTAGGAGTGGTTACCTCACGGCACAACGACAAAAAGCTGACGAATATAATAGTCCTATCCAACAGGGATCTTGTTCGTGCCGCGATATCTCATTTGGGTGAGGATAATACTTTGAACTTAGGATATACTCTGGGGGGAGATGTTAAAAATCTCGCTGAACATATTATTCGAGAGCTGAGAAAAAACTTACGAAAGTTTCGACATGGATTCTGGTTCGTCGGTGCGGGTGAACCAACAGTACACGTCAAGGGAACCGGGCGGGGAGGTAGAAACCAGGAACTATGCCTGCATGTTCTCAAGAAACTTCTTCCTGGTGAGGATATTGTTTTCATCTCCGCAGGCACTGATGGCATAGATGGAAACAGTGATGCAATGGGTGGCATAGTCGACCGATCCACTCTCCTGGATTCATCCCTGGAAGAAATAGAAAAATTCCTTAGAAATAATGATAGTTACGGTTTCCTGTCATCGCATCGGGGCGCCATAATGACCGGAAGAACCGGAAATAACGTTTCCGATGTGTTTATTGGTTACTTTTCCAGATCGGGCATCTGAAAATAGATAAACATAGCGTAAAGATGTCTACAGATCCTATTTGCCAATTGCTGTTAGCTTCAATTTGACACAGCAGAATTTCGTATAGATGATCCCTGTATTTCCATAAAGCGCTGCTAGAGCGGAATGGCTAAACTTTATTCTATCTTCCGTTCTAGCGAATCGAATTTTGGATAAGTGAATATAGTTGAGCTGACGCCACGCTCCACAAACATTTCATCTTTCTCATGTATCCTGCAGAATGCATAACATTGAAAATTTTAACATTAATAGAATTATGTCTTGAGGGCAGCAAAGATGTCTAAAAGAGATTTGAAAATGATTGTTTCAGGAAAGGAGCTTGGGTTTATCGATGTGAACAGAAGTAAGGCTGTTGTGGGTAAGATCGAACACGATATCCCTGCCAATACTCCCGTAAGGGCTGGCGATACCATTGAGATCGACAAGAAAGAGCTTACAGTGGTTGGATTCAATCCCTCCTACTATGATACGCTCTCACACAGGAGTTTTCAATCCATAAAGACACATGATGCAGCTTACATGATTTCAGTATCCGGGATACATTCAGGATCCACTGTACTCGAAGCGGGAATTGGAAACGGTTCCCTTACGGCTCATCTCATATGGGCCGTCGCCCCAGGTGGTAAGGTGGCGAGCGTGGATATTGAGAGAAAAGCCCTTGATCTCTCATCCGCCATCTTGAGAGAAGTTGTAGAGTCGGAGGTATGGGAACCCATTATAGGGGATGTCAGGAATTATAAGTTTTCGGACACGTTCGATGCCGTTTTTCTCGACATTCCTGACCCGTGGAATGCCATAGCAAACGTCTCCAAATACATGAGAGGTGGAGGTTCACTTATTGTCTATTCGCCCAACTTCAACCAGATCGAACGTGCTGTGGATGTGATGAACGAGAATGATTTTCACGTTATCGAGAATCTCGAAATACTCAAAAGAAAACTCATAGTCAGGCATGGAAGAACCAGACCCGACAGCGATATGATCGGGCATACTGCATTCCTTTCGGTTGCAGTGAAAAAAAGCGGGTTTAGAGTTAGGGTTAAATAATTGCTGTTCCCTTCCTATAAAGGCGAAGAAGCGGTATGAAGGCCAGGCCAACGATCCCAAGGAATATCCAGGCCGTGAAGTAATTTGAAATGTTGTGAATAAATCCGAACACTGTGGGCCAAATGGACCCAAAAAGTTGCTGGATAAAGTTAACAAGGGCCAAGGAGAAGGCGAGAAGAGCCTTATTCTGCTGCATAGTTCCTATTATGACGTACAAAAGAGAAAATCCCTGCACAGTAAGGAGACCAAGAACTATAGAGATAATATAGATACCTACAACGCTGTTCAGCACTGCAAATGGAAAGACAAGAACCGAAAGCACAATATTGATCATTGCAAAATATCTGACTCCGAGGCCGTATCTTTTCGTTAGTGTAGCTCCAAGGATCCCTCCTACGAAACCAACAAGCAGGAAAAGCGAATCTGCGGTCATCGCATCCATCTCGGAAAACTGAAAGTGATCTCTTAGGTAGTATATGGATAGTTGCCCAACAACTATCTCGGCAATCATGGTGGACATAGCTGCAATGGAGAGTATCCATATGGGTTTTGATCTGATAAGTCTGGATATGTTGTTTAGCAGGTTCCTACCTGTGTCTGTGAATTCACGGGTTCCTCTCAGACCAAAGATATACAGAAAGGCAACGAACAGAGTCACGATTCCAGCAACAGTGAAAGCATTTCTCCAGCCCGTATGTAGATCTAGAATGGCCCAAATGATTACTCCGAGTCCTGCACCTATATTGAACGAGCCATTGTAAATATTTATGTGAAAACCATATGACGATGGGTCCACAACTTCCTTCAGCGTTGCTATAGCTGGGGAAAAAAAGAAGGCAGAGCCAAGACCACCGAAGAACCGCAGAATGTCCAGGACTGGTAATGATGGCGAGTACCCAGATAACAGTGTGCTTAATCCTAAAATAACTATTCCAAAGCCACCAACAATTCTGTTCCCGAATTTAGCCGCGAGGAAACCTGCTGGAAGCTGGAATATGGCGACACCAGCGTAAAAGGCCGTGGTCAAGATTCCGAGTTGAGCAATCCCAACGTGAAATTCTCGTGAAATATAGTAAAGGCCCGGTGCTATGTTAAACCAGTTCATTGCGTAAACTGCACGTGAAAAGTGGACGATGAGGGGCCTTACTCTCATTCTCTCCTTAATGCGGAGATGAATAAAAACAATTACCGCAACGGAGGCATTGCTTTGCCTCAAGATAACATTGATCTTCTTCTATGAAAAAAGTGTTTCTCCTCAGGATCGTGTGGGTAATTTAAATAAGTCCTCACACTTCTTTCTTTGGCATCTTCATCGAATTTTTCAACACAGGTCATATGACATCATTTCAAAGAATGCACAAAAAGAGCGACTGTCCAGAAACGTATAGGATCCGCTTCATTGATTTCCTTATTGAATGAGCGAAGGTCTCATATAAAAAAACATCCCGGCTTCCGGATTTGAACCAGAGACCTGCGGATTACGGCGGTTATTCCTCCCTCTACAGTCCGCCGCTCTACCAACTGAGCTAAGCCGGGTACGAGGAAATAGCACTCCTCTTAAAATTATTTTCTCTGGAAAGGTCTACGTGTAGAGAATCTGGGAGTATTGTGATGCTGCACCAAGAAATCAGCCAGATCTATCACATTGCCGCGCAGGTTTAGGTTAGCTTCACATATAGGGCAAGCAGTAACTATTTTACTACTTCCCACATCCTCGAGATCTTTGAGGCGTCTTCGTGATATACTGGACGAAAGATCCGGAAAAAGAAGTTCATCGGGACCCCCACAACATTCGGTTCTGCTGCCGTGTCTGCGGGGATATTTTGTTTCACATATCCCATCAAGGACATCGTGGAGAAAGTCTGAGGAAGAACTGTGGAGCACCAGGTGACATGGCTCATGAAGAACAATGGATTCCTGAGAACTGGTGAACTGTTTCATATCGATGAATTCAAGATAGTGATAGACCTCAAAGTTAAAGTCCCTCACATAATCGGGATAGATATTTCTGAGAAGATCATATGTATGAGGATCGACAGTAATGATCTTTCGTATGCCCATATCTTTAAAGCGCGACGTTACTCTCTCGGCATATCGTTTAAAGTTCTCAGAGTATCCTAGATCGTGAAGCAATGTACCGGGATATGGCTCAGATGCGCCGAGATAACGCGGGACTACACCGGAAGAGTTTAGAAGTTTCACAATGCTTGCAAGAGAATTTTCGTAACTGTTCACCGACTTTCTATCTCTCAGAAGCTTAAAAACGAGAGATAGAGTGGGGAATCTGGCAATCAAGGAGGCAAAAAATTTCGTCAAAGACTCTCCCATGATTTCCCTCATTCTCTGGAGCCTTTCGAGATATGGCGTGATTTGGTACATGCTACCTGTATATAGAAGAATGCTAGAGTCATTGCTGAACGAAACATCACTGGAATCAACCCAGCTGGACATCTGCCTTTGAATGCCGAGGGGATTTTCAAATTTCTCGGTGAGATTGAGGATCATTCTGATCAGGGGGTCAGTCTCCTTTGTGGGAGTACTCCCATTGATCAGTTGCCTTGCGTACGAACTCACGGCACCAGCGTTAACACCAGCTGGGCAGACATGGAGGCATGCGAAGCAGTTAAGGCAAGACATGAAACTGGATGAAAGTTCACGAAACTTCGGCGAAGAGTTTTTTTCAATAAGATCCCGCGCAAGGATTATTCTGCCCCTGGCTCCATAAGAAGGGAGGAATCCCGAAGAACTGAAGGTGGGGCATACGGCCTCGCAAAAACCGCATTCTATACATACCTCCACCTCTTTTCGAAGCTTTGTGGTGTAATCAATCAAACACTTTACCTCGGTTCATTATGTTGTTGGGGTCTACTATTCGCTTGATACCTTTGATAAGTTCTAGATTGTACAGACTGCCTGTATACTTATACTCCTCAAGAAGCAGATCCTTCTTTTCTATACCGATTCCATGTTCGGCAGAGACGCTTCCCCCGCTTCTAAGGGCGATTTCACCCAATCTATGCTGATATTTCAAAACCCTTTCCCACATCACTGGATCAGAGGGGTCGGCGTATATGTTGGCGTGTATGTTCCCATCCCCAACGTGCCCAAAAAGAGCAACCCTCAAATTAAATTCTCTTGCAGCGGCTTCGCATTCGGTGAGCGCTCCAGATAACATTGACACTGGTACAACTATATCTCCTATTATTACCCTTTCGTGGGGTGATTTTCTGAGCCTGAGTAAGGACGAATAAGCTCCTTTTCTGGCCAGGTACATCTGCTCCATCTCCTGCTTTGAGGTTGTAGATTTGACAGATATAGCTCCAGAATCCTTCATTAGATTTCCGGCGAAGTGGAGCTCCTCCCTTTTCTGTGAGTTTAGAATAAGGTCAACCATTAGCATGGAGCCTGCCTGATCTGGAAAGGTAATTCCCATCTCTGTGGATATGGCGTCCATTGTAGTTCTATCCATAAACTCAGCGATCAGTGGATTGATTCCAAGTCTCTTCAGATTGGAAATGGCACTTCCCGCTTCGCTGACGGATCTGAAGAAGGCCACAATTCTTCCCGTTTTCGGAGGAATAGGCCATATCTTAAGAATGGCCTTGATTATGATTCCCAGCGTACCTTCAGCTCCGATGAAAAGTGAGGTGAGGTCATATCCAGCTGTCTGCTTCAAAACCTTTCCACCGGTGAAAATAGTTTCTCCGTTTGGAAGAAGAATCTCAAGACCCAGTATCCAGTTTCTCGTCGTTCCATATAGCGATGCTTTCAGCCCACCGGCATTTGTTGAAATTATACCCCCAATGGTAGCTGAAATGGAACTGCCTGGGTCCGGTGGGAAGAAGTATCCTTTTTCAGCGAGTGTTTCATTGAGATCATTAAGGCGGACGCCGGGCTCAACGACCACATACCGGTCAACAGGAGAGATCTCAAGTATCCTGTTCAGTTTTAATGTGCTTATTACAAGAGAACCACTTAAGGAAACTGAGGAACCGGTTAGTGACGTCCCTCCCCCTCTGACAACCACAGGGATTTTATTCTTCTGGCAGAAGAGTATCGTTTTCTGAAGGTCGTCGGTGCCATCAGGTATAAAAGCAGCCAGTGGTGGTTCACCACGAAAAGGTGAGGCATCAGATTCAAAGAGAACAGTTTCTCGAGGATCTGATATGAGATTATTCCCAACGATCTTTTTTAATTCATCGATTAAAGCACCCACATCTTTCTGATTATTTGATGCAATATAATCTTTCCACGTTGTACCGCTTGACCTTTTTGTGAGATCCTGCTGAATCAACAGTTTTATAATAGTTAGGAATCTTGCAACGATGTCCTCTGGTAGAACGCCACTGTTTAGAAGACTGGGAAACTTCTCGGTGAGGCACAGCAGATCTATCATAATAATCTGGATTGTTTTTATTGTTCTGATGATGCCGTTTGCCACTTTTTTCTTCAATAACGTGGATTACAACATCGGGGGTAGTTTCGTTCCCAAGAATTCTATGACCCAGAAGTCCTCCGATCTCATGAGTCAATATTTTGGAAATTCTGTTGATCCCGGTTCATCGATCGTCGTTGTTTCCAACAATACAAGTTTGAGAGATCAAGCGGACACAGCGGCGCTCCTCAATCTTATCGATGAGCTCAATACATCTCTTTCCTCTAATTCGTCATACACCGGTATAACATCTATATTTGGCGTTGCAAAACAGACCCTGGGATCTACAGCCAGCGGAGCAAAAACTCTTTTAAATTCAACGTATTTTGTCCTCTCCTCCTTGAATTCACAGATATTCTCGACCATCAACGAAACAAATTCAAGCGTTGATTTCATCTACGGTTCCCCATCATACTATTTGAACGACTTTCAGAGGACAAACAATCCCAATGCATCCTATAATGATACCATTAATTTTTTGCTTTCAGCAGGTTCCTCACAGCTAACGGTACCTTATTTTAATTCAGTCATCTATTTCTGGAACCTCAGCCTGAAGGCTGGCCAAACTCCATCTACTTCACTTATGAATAGTTCAATAAAAGATGTCTTTACCGGTTCTCTATCTCCGTTCTATATCATACTGAATAAAAGTGGGCAGATAGCATATTTCTCATTTTTGAGGGCTATAGATCTCAACTACTCTCTTGGTAGCTACCTGAGTTACAAACAGGCTACAGGAAATCCTGAGGCCATTGATATGTCATTTGTTAACAATTTCTCGCTCAATTATGTGCAGATTCAGCTTTCAAACAATGGTTCTCTCATAAAGTTTTTGAATTCCACATATCTTAATTCAAGCACAGTGGTTAAGAAGGCCTATAGCCTCGGTTTCTCCCCCACTGGAGATGAGATAACAGCTCTATCGGTTAATGTGACAGGCAACGCAATGGAAAAAAAGCTCTCCGATAATCCACAGCTGCAGATAAATGGAAAAACCTTCAGGAATTTTCTCTATTTCATAAATGGAACATCCAATGTTAATCGTTCCGTTGATGAACTTATGCACGCTGAAGCTTTCATTCTCTACCCTGTCTTGCCAAGTTCCTACATAATTCATCAGTTTGTTGGCTATGAATACAGCACCACCATCATGATGGTGAATTTTAAGGGAAATGGTTCACTCCACACCTACAATTTAGTTAAGAATTTTGTTGAAAATTACTCGTCATCCATCCCGGGGAGTTCTTTCTACTTTTCTTCAGATGTAGCATCGAGTCTTCAGACAAGCAATCAGTTCACGAACGGTTTGATGATTGCTCTGAGCATTGGTGTGGCTCTCTCCATACTTATAGTAGGTCTCTTCTTCAGATCACCGGTTGCCGCGTTCTTTCCGATGTTAATGTTTGGTGTTTCATCGATCACGTCCATGGGATTTAATGGAATCCTGGACAAATATCTATTCAACGCGAAGGTCTCATTCATAACCCCTACACTCCTCCTGATACTTCTTCTTGGTCTCACCAGCGATTACGTAGTCTACATAATGGCTAGATACAGGAAGGAGACAATGAGAGGAAATGCTCACGCAGCTGAAACTGCCACACAGTGGTCAGGTAATGCCGTCTTTACCTCCGGCTTTACCGTTGCACTTTCATATGTAGTTCTCTGGATATCGGGAATACCTGTCTTTAGCGATTCAGGACTGACGAATTTCATCGGTGTTGCCATAACGGTGGTCATGGCCAACACATTTCTCATCGCCATGCTCCATAGGTTTGGCAGGAAAATATTCTGGCCATCTAAAACTTCTCTTTACGGTAAAATCCCCCTTGAAAAACAAATGACCCACATTGCAGAGATCACACTGAAGAACAGGAAGAAAATCATGGTAGCCTTTGCCGTGATATCGCTCATCTCATTATACATATATGTGAATACCCCTACCGGGTTGCAGGTTCTCAAACTGGTACCACCGACCAGTGCAACCAAGGCATTGAAGATCGTTAACAAGAGTTTTCACGGCGATTTCTTTGAAAGGGGATATGTAATATTGCACTTTGGATCCCCACTTTCTTTTAAGGTTGGAAACAAAACCGTCTATAATCTAACAGAAATGTCATATGTTACTCAGGTCGAGAACTTTCTTTTGAATAATTCTCAAATCACCCAGGTATATGGGCCAACCTATCCCTATGGTTACTATCAGGATCCAGCACTACACAATATCTCTAGTGACTACAGGCCTATGTTCGAAGCACAGATAAAGTCCTATCTGGGCAATTCTACTAATTATGCCATCGTGTATTTCCAGCCTGCTCAACTATCCTGGAATCTCGCAACCCAAAACACTGTTAAATCGATAGATAATGGCCTGACCACGCTCTCCCATTCTCATAACTTTCAGTTTTACACGGGGGGACTTAGTCAGGGCCTCATAGATTCATATGATTATTCCTACTCAACTTTCATGGAGACCCTTCCCCTACTGATAGCATCAATTTTCGTCGTTCTTTTTATCCAGATATACTCACTCTTTACCCCACTTAGATTGATCTCTATGGTTCTTCTCGCTGTTGTTATCGCGCTTGCTATCAGTTATGTAATTCTCCACTACATTCTCTCCCTTCCTATTCTGATATTTGTACCAATATTTGTTATCATAACACTCCTCGCTGTGGGGCTGGATTATGACATATTTATGATAACAAGAGTGAGAGAAGAGATCATAAAGGGAGCACGAATAGAAGATGCTCTCAGAACTACCATCAGAGAGAATGGTGGTGTCATCGTGGTTCTGGGCCTTCTCCTATTCGTTACGTTCTTCGCTCTACACTTCACACACATCGGAATAATGGATGAAATAGGCACCGGCCTGGCGCTTGGAGTGTTGATAGACACATTCGTAAGCTGGCCATTCTTCGTGCCGGTGGTCATGCTATATCTGAAGAAGTACAACTGGTGGCCCTCTAAAATCGGACGGGATTGATTACTAATTGACAAAGAAAGTTGTTATATACCTTTATAATCACCTGTCAGGATGACCCATGGAAAATACTGAGGTAGCAGATGAATTGAGGAAATACTACAGGGATCGAATAGTTACTTCTATTGTCGGTATTGTCGCCGATGTTAACAAGGTCGAGGCCGTTTCAAAATCGCTGGCTGGCAACAACAACATCGAGGACATATACGTCGTCACGGGAGAGTTTGACATCATAATCAAGGTGCGGTTCCCAGACCTATGGACACTTCAGGAATTCCTCGTTGACGAGCTGAGCAAAATACCCGGAGTAAAAAATTCTAAAACTATGATGGTTCTTTCAGCGGTAAAGGACATGGGTCATTTGGTTATGGGGTGATTACAATGAATCAGAATCTGTTTGAAGAGTCCATAAACCTATTGGAAGAAATGATGAATGATTCCTCACTACCCAGAAACGTGAGGAAGGTTGCCCAAGATTCTAAAGAGAGGCTGAAGAAAGAGAACGAAAGCTTGGATCTACGATGCGCGACCGTCATATCATCTCTCGATGATCTCACCGATGATCCGAATGTACCACCACACGGTAGAGCCCTCGTTTATACAATAATCAGCAAGCTTGAATCACTCTCTAAAATGTAGAGTTTCTTCATTAAC
Organism: Thermoplasmata archaeon; assembly: GCA_015520045.1. Lineage (GTDB taxonomy): Archaea > Thermoplasmatota > Thermoplasmata > Thermoplasmatales > Thermoplasmataceae > WAQW01. The sequence continues at coordinate 19,307 of WAQW01000057.1, forward strand.
AAGACATTCCACTTCATTGAAGATTATATTTCAGATAAGGGAATTCAAAATCATATTGAACCAGAAACACTATTTTCTGCATTCTTCAATAAAATTCCTGAATATCAGCTCTCCCTTCTCGGTATTGTTGACCTCCGGGTGGAACTGAACGCCATACATCTGATCGTTTTCGTGATAAAATGCCTGAATTTTACAGTTATTGGAACTAGCGCTTACCACGAAGCCTTTAGGAAGGTCCTTGACCTCATCATTATGGTTCTCCCAGACAATAATCCTATCACCAATGCCGGAGAATATCGAGTTATTGTTCGAGAATCTTACCTCTGTTCTACCGTATTCTGGTGTTGATCCTGGACCGACCTTCCCTCCATAGTGCAGGGCGATAAACTGGGCCCCTACGCAGATTCCAAGCGTTGGCCGTGATCTTCTGGATATGATCTGACCGATGTTTCCCAGTTTATCGATTTCATCCACTATGCTGGGTGCCCCACCTGAGAGTATTATACCATCCGCATCATCCAGACGAGAGGGTTCAACGGTATTAGGTACAATTTCAGATTCAACTCCAAATGATTTTACAACGCGCCACTCACGGTGGGTCCATTGCCCTCCGTTATCAACCACATATATCTTCATGGTTCAATCCAAACCTTCAAGACCAAGGGCCTTGCTTATTTCTTTGTACCTGTTGCGGATAGTGACCTCGGTGACACCTGAAACCCTTGCAATTTCTTTCTGTGTTCTGGGTTTCTTGAGCATCACGGAGGCAATGTAAATAGAGGCAGCTGCCACACCGGTAGGTCCTTTTCCAGATGCAATTCCATTTTCCGTGGTTCTTCTTACGATATCCTCGCTGAGTAGAATGGCCTGTTTGTCCAGATTGAGTTTGTTGCAGAACTGAGCGACGTATGAATAAGGTGTGGTGGGCTTAATGTTAAGAGCCAGTTCCTTCGCAAGGTGTCTGTAGGCCTTTCCTATTTTCTTTTTGTTTACCTCGGAAGCTTTGGATATCTCATCGAGAGTTCGAGGAAGATTGACCATCCTGCATGCAGCGTATATGGAGGCACAGACTATGCTCTCGATACTTCTTCCCCGGATGAGGTTATTTTCCACCGCTCTACGGTAAATCAACGCCGCCGTTTCCTTGAGATCTTTTGGAATGCCCAGTTTGGCTCCGTTATCGTTTAGAAGCTGAAGAGCGAGGGAAAGATTTCTCTCCGCAGCATTGCTAACTCTTATTCGCTGATGCCACTTTCTAACTCGATAGATTTGTGCCCTATTTTTATGTGGAATGCGCTTACCATAATAGTCTTTATTTGACCAGGATATTTCAGTAGCAAGCCCCTTATCGTGACTTAGAAATGTCATAGGTGATCCGGTTCTGGCCCTCCGATCATCCTGTTCACTGTCAAAAGCCCTCCATTCTGGACCCTGATCAATAAATGAGTCTTCAATCACAATTCCACAGTGATTGCAAACCAGTTCTCCCCTCTCATAATCCCTTATAAGCTCTTGCGACCCACACTCAGGACATTTTTTTACGGATGCTGCGTCCGAACCCCTTTCCATCATAATCAAAAACCTCATTGTAACTTTTATTAAACCGTTACGCTTTATTCTGTAAATTTGGAAAAATGTCGGCCCAGAACTTAGAATAATGTGGCGGTATTCAGACTTATATTTCAAATATTAAATAAGAGAGATCGCATACCTTCCTGTGAACCGTAAAGATCATCTTGAGATTGAAAAGAAAATCGCTGCGGAGAAAGCGCTCACCTATATTTCATCCGGAATGATTGTCGGCTTAGGTACTGGTACAACAGCGAAATATTTTATTGAGCTACTTGGAGAAAGAGTGCAGAAGGGACTTGACATAACTGCTGTCCCCACTTCCGATAAAACGGCATCACTTGCAAGGGAGTTGGGAATCAAAATTGATACCAACCCTCGGCGGATCATTGATGTGGATGTGGATGGGGCAGATGAGATAGATCTTAATGGCAATATGATCAAGGGTGGGGGCGGAGCTCTGTGGCGTGAGAGGGTAGTAGCCTCCAACAGTAATATGGTCATAATAATCGCCGATCATACAAAACTTGTTGATAAACTTGGCAATTTTCCGGTTCCCATCGAGATCAGTAAATTTATGGTTAACAGCACTGTGCGGCGTCTTAAGAGTCTAAGCGGGGACTGTTCGCTCAGAGACGGTGGAAGATTTATCACTGATAACGGGAACCTGATCGTGGATTGCTCATTCAGGCATCTTAACAATCCCGCGGAAACATACAGACTGTTGAAATCCGTTCCTGGAGTGATTGATGTTGGAATTTTCTTAAATATTGCCACTCTTGCAATTCTTGGCCAGGTAGACCTTTCGCTGAAAACACTCACCTTCAAAAAAAACATTCGCGCTTAGTGTTAAGTTTATAGAGTTTTCAGCTTCTCCTGCCGTATTTTGTGGAGATTTTTATCCCAAAATTCATAAACATATTTTTTAATTCAAACCGGAACTATGACGCCTTGCACAGGGTAGCGGAAACGAAATCTTAATAGTCTCTAAGAATATTTGCCTCCACTAAGGGGATAAATATGGATTGGGGAATGAGCAATAGGATGTCAAGGATGATCAAACCCGAGTCGGGTCACTCCGTAATGCTTGCCTGTGATCACGGATACTTTATGGGTCCAACCCGTAAACTTGAAGATCCTCACAAAACCATAGAACCGCTTGTACCCTATGCAGATACGCTTGCCGTAACAAGGGGAGTTCTGAGAAACTCTGTCGATCCAAAGTGGGATGTCCCCATTCTCCTGAGGGTTTCAGGCGGAGTGAGCATCCTCAAGGATGATCTCAGTGATGAGGAGATAACCACTTCCATAAAAGAGGCTGTTAGATTGAATGCCGCTGCAGCTGCAATATCCATCTTCGTTGGGACGGCACACGAGAAGCAGTCCCTTGTTAACCTGGCCAGGCTGGTGGATGAGGGCGAGGAATACGGTATGCCAATTATGGCCATAACGGCCGTGGGTAAAGAACTTGAAAAGAGAGATGCAAAATATCTCGCTCTCGCCTGCAGGATTGGAGCTGAGCTTGGAGCAAGAATAGTGAAAACATATTACTGCGATAATTTCAGTAAGGTTGTAGAAGGAAGTCCCGTGCCGTTGGTTGTAGCAGGTGGACCCAAGATGGATACTGAAGAGGATGTTTTCCAACTCGTGTACAGTGCTATGGAGGCTGGGGCGATTGGTGTTGATATGGGAAGAAACATATGGAAAAATGATTATCCCGTTGCCATGATAAAGGGTATCAGAGCCATTGTACACGAAGGGGCCACTGTTAAAGAGGCGCTTCAGATATACAGGGAAAACAAAGGTACCCACTGATTTTTCGGTCATTCTTATTTTTAAAAATGGCTGAATGCCTTACTTTTTTGCGGTATATTTTAACCGTTCCAATTCCTATTTTGCTTTAAAATTACTTATTCTGAAGAGAGTGTTTTTTCATCTTTCAATATTTTGCATCAGTTCACTGGCGTAGTTTGATTTATCTATGTTAAATTACTTTACTATTCTATGCGGGATATAATTGTCCTTCACGGAGGTGCAGGTTCCAGCGAACGATTTAATCAGGTTCTACAGAAGTATGCGAATGACTCTATTGATGAAAATGATGCACTGTCTGCGGTTGTTCGTGCAGTTTCTCTGATGGAGGATGATGAACAGTTCAACGCCGGAACGGGATCTGTGACAAGAATTGACGGAAGTATTCAGATGGATGCTGCAGTTATGACTGAACAATCATTGGGGGCTGTTATAAATATCGAAAGAGTTAAAAACCCAGTAATGGTTGCCCGATCAGTAATGGAAAATACCCCTCACGTGATATTGAGCGGTGACGGAGCAACCGAATTCGCCCGTGTAATGGGTTTCGAGGACTACAATCCCTCTACCGAAAGATCAGTGGCCCGGAGGGAGATTCTGCTGAAGAAAATGTTTTCTAGCGGTTCTGAACAAGATCCTGCTCTAAAACCATTTATCTCGATGAAAGGTATCAGGGAACTTGCGAGATACACAACTGATACCGTTGGAGCTGTATGCAGAATGGATGGAGCTTTTGCCGCTGCCGTTTCAACCGGTGGAGCTTTTCCCATGCTACGTGGTAGGGTCGGGGATAGCCCCATCCCCGGCAGTGGAATTTATGTTGGAAAGAAAGGAGCAATCGTGGCCACCGGAATTGGTGAAGAAATCATCAAGAAGAGTCTTTCCTTCAAGGTGTATTCTGAGATCGGTGCCGCTGATCTATTAGAAATCCTAGAGAAAGCTATTGCAGATTTCTCTTCCTCTGTTGGCTTGATAGCCGTAGACGAGCACGGCCATGCGTCAGCATCTAACAGAGAAATGGCAACAGCGGTGGCCCGTAAGTGAACATTCCCCGCAACGGTAAAGGTACTCTGTCGATAGTCAATGTCATAGATTCTTCGTTACAATCAACTGCCGCATTTCCCTCTTATTTCGCAGTAAATATCTATACTCTGCTGAGCCAAACTCAACCTGACAACCGGCGAGGGATGGGATCTATATGATTTCCCAAGTAATGTTCTCCTGAACATTCCCTCTGATGGCTCTTGAAATAAAACAGTATTTCTTTGTTAGTTCCATTGCTCGTGGAATTTTTTCTGTATCGGCTGGGTCGACCTTCAACCTGATGTGAACTGATATCTCTCTGAATGCAAATCCTTTCTCAGGTGACGGCCCTAATACAGAGCTGGCGTGGCTATCCCAGGAGTGTAATCGAATATTCATCCTCTCCTTGAATTCCAGAAAAGTCGTCAGCAAACAGGAAGCTAGTATACCTGGAAATAGTACTTCAGGCGTTAGCTGACGGCCCGGACCACCAAACTCTGGAGGAGAGTCGACCTCAATTTCTGATCCCGCAGCCTTTAGGGTTGTTTTCCTGCCGCCAATCCATTTCACATCTACCTCATAGGTATAAGTATCCATAAATCATGAAGGGATAGCATCGATTTTATTTTTTCCACAATACCAGAAACAGCACCATCTATTCTGAACAGAGATTTCTCCAAAAATTTCACGACTCAATATGAAAAACATATTCTGTAAGAAGGATTTCGAGCTGTCCAGAAATCTTATATTCCAGAAATCAATACACATTTATGACAAAAGAGACGAACCAGAAAAGCAGAGAAAAGAAGGAAACGGATTCCGAGGAAAATATGATCAAGAAAAGTATATCGATCAAAGGTGTGAGCACAGACATCTACAAGAGGATAAATGAAATAGCAAGGGAAACAGGGAAGACCATTGGTGAGATCACCAATGAAGCTTTTAAGTTCTTTGTATCCACTGTGGATGGAGCCAGGCAGGTTTCGAAAAATTTTGTGGATGGAATCTCAGAGATGTCTATTCAGACAGTATCTAACTTCAAGGAACTGGAGCTGAATGGCAAGGATCTCAGAGAATTTAGCCGAAAAGTTTCGTTCCGGAATATAAATCGCCTGGTATTCAAGAATATTAAGGACGATGATGTTAGAAAGTATGTTGATTCCTTCGTTCACATCGAAGAGCTAGTCTTACCTAGAGACATCAGTAAGGCTCTCGTTCTTCAAAAATGTAATTTTGTTTCTAAGATAACACAGATATAGTTCCTCGCCATTTTTATTCAGATGAACTTCAGGATCAAGGAAAGGATTTCGAACTACCTGAGTTCCAACCCAGACGCAAGAGTATGTGCACTGGATCTTGAAACCCTGGTTGCTGATTCAGGTGGGTTTCTGAAAGGGGAAAGAATCATCTCTATTTCTATGGCTCTCGATGATGAACCAATCACAACATCATTTTTCTCAGCCGGGGACGATTCGGCTGCCGAGGAGATGAGGATCCTGCGGGAGTTCGATTTGAGGCTTGCAGAAATAGCACCTGACATAATAATTGGATACAATCACACTGGATATGACATTCCTCTCATCAAAAGCAAGTTGAGGGAGCTATCGTACTCGGACAGACTGAGGAATGTTGAGTACTTCTTCGGAGTCTCCTGGACTGTGGATATGAAGTATGTGATCGCCGAAGATCTCTATGACTTTGAGGGAAATTATCGCATAAGAAAGCTGGATGATGTCCTGAGGCACGAGAGATATGGTCATCTGAAGCTCACGAGAGCAAAAGAACTGGTCACGTCTGGCGATATTGATAAAGGTTCCATGATCAAACAGCTTTGGAAGGAGGATCCTGAGAAATTTGAACGCTATTCCGTTGGAGATAGCTATGACCTCATTGTTATCTTTTCCCACATTTTTTCCCAATCTCGAGAAAGTTCTCAGACTTAAAATATGAAGGCTGCCTTCTTCCACAGTATGCTTTTCGTTTATACTCTTTTCGTGACTTTCACGCGATGCCGCTCGTGTTTAAATAACTAAACCTTTATGACCTGAAAGACTGGCTCAATATCAGAGCCCCTACAATAGCAGGATAGCTTCCCCGGCAATTTTACTTTGATGTGGAGTGCTACCAATAGGTGAGCGCCAACAGATATCAATGATTATAAGAAGATAAATTTACTTCTCTTCCATCTACCACCGATGGTATACATCATTGATTCTGGTAACACCAAATTTGGGAGGAGCAACCAAAATATAATCAAACTCGGGGCAACAGCTGCCAAGGATATCGTGAAGCGATTCCATGACGCTATAGATCTTGTGATAGTATCCAATTCATACTCGGGAGAGTATACGGGTAACTCGGGGATAAACAGTTTGATCACCACCGCTCTTTCCCTGGACGAAGTTCCATCACTGCGTGTTGACAATACAACCGCGAGTGGGAGTACAGCCATACTTCTTGGTCGGTCTCTCATTGAGGCTGGGAGGGTAAACACGGTATTGATCATCGGTGTTGAAAAAATGAGCGAAGTCGATACGAGGCGATCGTCCGAGATTATTTCGTCATTTCTGAATCCCGTTGAGAGGGACGCGGGTCTGACATTACCCTCACTGGCTGCCTTTATGGCAAGAAGCTACATCAGAGAATACGGCGCAACCAGAGAATCTATAGCCATGGTATCTGTTAAAAATCATCGAAATGGCTCTATGAACCCTATAGCTCAGTTCCAGAAACCGATTAGCCTTGAGGATGTTTTGAACTCACGGATAATTGCAGACCCCCTAAGACTGTTTGAATACTGCCCCATAAGTGATGGTGCTTCTGCAATCCTTATGAGCTCTCATGAATACGCTCCTTCTCTGAGTGCGAAAAGAGTCAATGTTATGGAAACTACCGTGAGCTCCTCCTCAAGTGTTGTTTCAACACGGGAAAATTTCGTATCTATAGATGTCGTCAAAAAGGCTGCAGAACAGGTTTTTCAAAAGACATGGCTCTATCCACGGGATATCGACTTCATTGAGCTCCACGATATGGCAACTATCCTTGAAATAGTCGAAGCTGAAGATATGGGCTTCTTTAGGAAAGGTGAAGGATGGAAAGCTATGAAAGATGGAGAGACCGAACTTGGTGGCAGCATACCGATCAATCCCAGCGGTGGACTTATTTCTCGCGGCCACCCAATCGGCGCCACCGGCATTGCACAGGCAGCCGAGGTTTTCATGCAGTTAACCGGTAATGCAGGGAAAAGACAGGTCAGGGATGCAGAAAGAGGGCTATCATTAAACATGGGAGGATTCGGCAATTCAGCCATCGCCACGATCTATGAGGTGGTGTAATGCGGCTATACATCTGTACGAAATGCGGGAAAAAATTTGTGGAGGAAAGGTTGTTTTGTCCATCCTGTTTTTCTGAGGATTTTTCAGAATCCAGTATCAATGGAGCAACCGTATCCGACAGAGTTCAACTATTCGCCACTCCGGCAAAATTCCCTGAGTCGTACTACGTTCTGCTCGTAAACAACGGAGAGTTGAAGATTTTCTGTAGATCAGATACAGACATTAAAGAGGGAATGAAAGTGCGGTTGGGTATGGAAGATTCTCACCATCGTTGCAGATAGCGGGGTCTTCGTCTATGCATCTGAGAACTTATACTCGAATATTGAAATCATATTGCAATGTTTCGTGAGTTTCTCTCACAAAAGAAATGGGCATGACAATGGAAAGAATGACTGTTGAAAGCATGGCCACCGAGTAGAGTTCGGGGGTGAGGAAGCCGTTGGCAAAACCTATGCTGGCAATCACAATTCCAACGGCACCACGACTACCGAATATACCCACGACATGGTTTCTCCTCAGTCTGGGCTGATGTTTGCGGATGATGAGAAAAATCAGCAGACTTCCGATGATAGCTGTTACTGGAAGCATCACCGTTAGAGTTAGGAAGCCATGCATATTGGGTATTACAACATCGAGACCGGCAATTGAAAAAAAGAGGGGGCCGAAGAAGCTGCTTTCTATGCCTGATAGAGTCTTCTTCACCTTGTCTCTAAGCTGTTCACCAAGATTAACATCACTGACAAGAATGCCTGCAAAGAAAGCACCAAGTATGTAACTTATTCCTATCATTTCCAAAATGAAGGAGATTAAGAGAGCAAAAACTATAACACTGCCAAAAATTATTTTGGAACCTCCCCTTTTGGCATGAATCCTCTCGAAAAATGCATTCACGGTTTCTTTGCGATTCCGCATGGCAAGATCTATCAGCAGAAGTGCAATAATCACGGTCACTATGCCACCTACCTTAACATAAGAGGATTCCGGATTGAGAAGGATAGAAACCACAATAAATCCGATCACGTCAGAAATAACGACCGCTGAAACAATGAGAGACCCTGTTGATGTTCCCGCTAGGCGCGAATTCCTGATGAGCGCGGATGTTATGCTGATAGAGGGTATGCTTATCGACAGAACCAGAAATAGCGAGGAATCAATATTTATCCTGAGGAGCCAGACGGATAGGAATAGCATAGCTGCCATTGGAATAAGGAATCCACCAAGAGATAGTTTAGAACCTAGAAAGAAATTTTTGATAAGAGAGTTAAAATCTTCATCGATACCGAGAAGTAGGATGATGAAGAAAAGTGCTATTTCAGAAAAGCCACTTAAAAACTGATCGGGTTTGATCAGTCCAATTATCGCAGGTCCAAGTGTTATACCCGTCAGAATTTCTCCAGTAACAGCTGGAACACCAACCCTCTTGAGAACCTCACCAAAAAAAAGTGATAGCGTAAGGAGAATAAGAACTGTTGCAATGATTTCCATATTCTTACCCCTTTACGCTCTTAACTTATTTAAATGTTATATGATGGATTCCGCAAAAGATCTTGACTCCAACCGTAAAATCTTGGAGACAACGACTGGACATCGAGAACGCATATAGTACCACGCGGTGTGTTGTAAGTTCGAACTTTACATTATGAGCGTTCAATCAAAAAAATTATTTCAGGGGGATCAAAAAAAAGGTAAAAATAATAATCTTAAGAATAGTAATTCATCTCTCTTCGTACGCATACTGCAGGAGCGTGTACAGTGCAATGAAGCCCACGCCAAGAATCACACCATATACGACCCCATTCTTGTCTATTACTGTAAGATAAGGGTTGGTATTCACAGACTGGAATGGCGTGATCGCGGTCAGCACCAGGCCAACCACCAGCACTATTGAAGAGATGACTATTCCTATCAAATACTTGGAGTTCACGATCAGCTCACCCCCTTGTCAGGTTCCTTTTCAAAAACGCCTTCGTCAGAAGCCAGGAACTGGGAGTTTTCTTTTATGATTGTATCAATCTCTTCAGTTCTGTAGCCACTATAAACGGCCCAGAAATAGAATATGATTGAGATTATGACCACTACAACCAGGTCCCACGGAAATGGGATGTAGCTTTTCCCACCAAATGAACCTACGTAGGTCATGAATGTCAGAATTGCCATGTAGATTGGTACCCAGATACCTGCTTTTACACTGGTTCTGTCAAAGATCTTCTTGTCGTTCAGTTTTAGGGAGTACAGTATTGGATAAACGATGAAGATACCTATGTAAACAGCGATGAGTAGATAGAGGTCAATTGGCCATCCAGTCCAGTAAACAATCAGGCTGGCACCTATGAAAGCCAGGGGAGACAGAATTTTGGAACCAGCAAGCGTGAAAGGCCTCTTAAGTTCCTTAGCATGCTTCCTGAAAATTCTAACAGCTGGACCTCCTACCATATACGTGAAAACAGTAGCGGATGTAATGAATCCCACCATCTTGTACCAGCTGGGGAAGGGAATGAAGAATATGAACCCTATGAGTAGAGAAGCGAGCAACGGGGCGACCGGAACTCCCCACCTCTCGTGAACCTTGATGAATGCTCTTGGAAGGAAACCTATGGTCCCGAGTCCATACAGCGTCCTCATGGAGGTACCGAGATAAACGTTAAGAGTTCCACTGGGAGAGATGTAGGCATCTGCGAATAAAATGTACGTTAGAAACACAAGACCGAAAGACTGAGCAAGAATGGCAAACGGTGCACCAGCCAGCGCACTTAATCCTTGTGGACCGATATACTGGCCAGAGCCGTTAAGATAGACCCCGAGGCTTGTGTCGAGCCCGTGCCAGTTACCCGGGGCCACACCAAGGGAACCCCACCTGAGTGAACCTATGAGAGCGGTTTGAAGTAAAACGTAAAGTATAATACCGATGACAACCGCTATGACTGTAGCGATGGGTATAGACTTCTGGGGGTTCTTTGCCTCACCTGCATAATCAAGTCCCTGCCGGAATCCCAGGAAGGAGAAGACGATACCAGAAACAGCAACAGCTGCCATCACGGGACCAAATCCATATGGGAAGAATCCTGAAAATGTGTGCCCAACCGGACCAAATGCGCTATTCGTCGATGTGTAGGAGAGGTTGAAGTTACCCATGTTGAATCCAACTGCAATTAACAATATGACCGTGGAGAATGGGATTACAAGTTTCCACCAGGTCATACCTGTGTTGGTTTTCCCCATTAACCTAACACCGAAATAGTTAAGGAAGAAGAATAGAATCATCAACAGCGCCGCAAACAGGATTCCTGTTCCAGTTAGAACAACTCCGCTTGTCAATCCTGGGTAATAACTCGACGCATAGGTAACCACTGCCTCTGCCTCAATGGCGGGAACGGATACTGCAGACAGGAAATAGGCCCATCCGAAAAAGAATCCCGCCAGGTTTCCGTGTGAGTACTGTCCATATCGTACAATCGAACCGCTTCTTGGAATCATGGTTCCAAGTTCTGAGTAGTTCAAAGCTATGAAGATAACAATCACGCCACCGATAATCCAGGATATTATTGCTCCAGGTCCAGCGACAAAAGAGGCTCCATATGCAGCAAAAAGCCAGCCAGATCCAATTATACCGCCGAGACTTAGAAACAACAGGTCAATGGTTCCGAGTTTGTGGCGTAATTTCCTATCTGATTTCTCAGCTATGATTTCTATGTTTCCACTTTCATCGACCATAGAGATAGTTATGTCCAAAACTGTATATAATATTTTTCACAGCGTACCGGGCAAATCATAGGTAATCTCAGTTAGCCTTAAAATGTTTTTCACATAAAAAGACTGTCAAGTCGAAGTTGATTCCACAGGATTTGTGAAAACGATCATGATCCCGCAACAGCTCCTAAGTGCGGTCTGATTAGAATCTCAAGATTTTCCTGCCCAAAGTTTGCCATTTCCATCAACTGAAAACTGACAATGTCGCAGAACTACACAGAGAAGATAACCGTTAGAAATTCTTCAGAGATGAATTTTTTCAGTTAGAGCAAATGCGGCGTTCCTTTGAATCATATTTACTAAGCGAGCTTTCAGGTTCTCCTTTTCAAAATAACAGTAAGAACTACCAAAGTTGGAAGGACCCGGACGGAAAGTTTGTTCATTCCGCATCGTTGACATTGTCCACAACTTTCCTGGAACGTTTCTAAGGATACTGAAGATCAAATGTTTTAACTCTGTAAAATTGACGTAACGGCGTATCCGAGTTTCAGAAGAGCTGTTCTTACCGAACGGGGGCATTCATCTCCGCCCTTCACGCTCAGAAGGTGTGCTGCACGACCAGACAGACGGAACTGAAAACCACAACATATATTCCCATCTATAACGAGATAGTGCATATTGCGGCCACTGAACATTCTCTTGAACTCTTTTTCATAAGCCCTGTAAACGATATCCTTTGGTGAAATGATATATACGTCTGAGGTTACTTTGCGGGATGTAGCAAAAGAAGGCTTGCGATATACCAGATTCCTGAAGTCGATGAATATTGACCTGGAAAGCGTGCCTGCGTCAACGAGCTTCCTTACAACCCTGTGGAATAGCTCTTCGTTTTTCGTCTGAGAGATTGAACTGAATGTGAGCCAGTCAACATAACCAATTTTATCCACCGTGGCGAGTATCAATCTCCTGTATGCCTCTTCGGGTCTGAATCTTTCCGGTACATAAATGTATTTTCCATCGAAATCTTTGACAACGATGTTTTTTGAAAAAAGATCCTTTAAAATCTTCCTCACACGCATCCCTCGCAGAGGTCCCCTGGACGCAAGCTCCGCCTCCGACGCTTTCTTCATATCGATGATGGTTCTTATGACCTTCTGCATATCTTCATCTATCTCTTCTGATCTGGCAGACCTAAAAAGCTGAGCTGCTTCCATCGTGCCGTACGAAATGAGAGAGTAGGGTCCGGAAAAATGATATATCAGCCTCGACTCAAAGTAATTCTTCAGCTGAGTTGGGGTGATACCAAGCTTATAAGCTTCAAAAAAAGAGCGTATGCCAAGTATCTCTCTTTCAAGGAGCTTATATATACCTCTCTCGTTATCATCTTCACTGCCATCGTGAAGAACCTCTACCAAGACATCTCTGAGTGTCATGGTACTCGTGTTCACGTTGCCACTTATGAACAGGTTTTCCCTCCTCTCGAAACCTCTTTCAAGTAGAACACGCGAAAGATCAGGTGGTGGGTTTTCGACCACGATCGCCCCAAAGGATGAGCTGTTCAATTCTCTGAGATAATTGACCAGATCGCTCTCTGAACCATCGGACTCGAAACGTATATCAGATAGCCACGCCAAACCATCTCGCACCTCAAGGTTAAGAGTTGCAGAATCCTTACCATTTTCGATGTATACTGTAGAACCGCTCTCATAGGAAAAACTGTCAGAGTACAGGGCGATAGGATCATATGTTCCGGCAAGGAGTGGGAAGGAATTCTTCACAGATGCCTTTAAAGATCCGTAGTATACCCTGCCTCCATTGAATCTGGTATCGAGACCTCCAAAGCTTGTAACCTTCCTTTCATAAAACCAGAAAAACCTCGACAATTCCTGAAGAGAAACAGGTCCGTAATGATCCGCCAGAATCTTGAATGCAAGATTGGTATCGATGGCTTCTTCCGGTCTCTTGTAAACAAGATAATTGTCATCCTGATCACGGAAGATTAGAATGTGATATTCGAGGGCCTTAAGGAGCTTCAACACAGTCCCAGGATCAAGACCAGATCTTTCAGTGAGTTCAGGAAGAGTGGAGTGACCGGATTCAATCAGGTCAAGGATCAATTTCATCTCTTTGTTTAATGGATCCATGCGAAGGGAATGGAGGCTGTCTGCCAGCCATAGTGATATAAAACTCAACTTATTCTTCACGAACCTGCCGAGAAGGATTTTACCCTTGGAGAGGAGAGAATTCAACTTTATCGGATCATAAGGTATACCCCTCGCCTGCATGCTGAGTGGTTCTATTAGAAAACCATAATGCTCGAAAAACTCCTCAGTACTTTGAGGGCGAGATGAGAATCTAGAGATCCTGTGCTGATGAATATCACCCGAATCGGTTGACATCAACTTGTCCAGGTCATCCTTCATAATGTACTGCTTTGAGAATACCGGAGTTACGTAATCGTTCACAACAATACCCGAATCCACGAGCCTATCCAGCTCTTCTGAGAGTTCTTCCCTCTTCACCGGGAGGTGTATCTCCAGTTCGTCAAGAGTCAAAGGGCCAATAGATGATAATGTGGTCACCAGGGCTTTTCTCAAAGCGTCATTCCTTGTGATTCCCGATCGAGGGATATTATTCTTCAAATAAACGACTTCATCTCCTGTGATTTTCCTTCTGACCAAATATGAGGATTCGAGTCTTGTAAGTGCTTTCTTCAAGGCTTCCCTGTCACATTTTAATTTGTTCAGGAGGTGTTTGAAGGTCAATGAGGTACAGGCATCAAGCACAATATTCTCAAAATCGTTTAATATGATTGGAGCCGCAAAGAGAATTCTTGCTGCGTCATAGTTGTCACGGTGAACCCACTTCAGACCGCGGATATAGACTGATATGAAAGTATCATTATCAACCAGCTTTAGAACGTCTCCGTGAACGTCGAAACTGGCGTATGGATAGGGAGAGTTGAACCTATCCCGAAGAGGGTCAATTGTAAAGAAATGTCTGGCGAATGTCTCCAGATCCTTCGTACTGTGTATTCTGGGAACCTTGTTCTTGAAATAATTTTCTACCTGACTGTGGTCGTTGATCAAAAATGTCAATTCAGAACCCCCAGACATTCTGTCCAGCATTTTGCCCTGCAGCTCTCGAAGCATTCTTGCCCTGTCTTCCATTAAAACAATGTCTGAGGCCCCCGCCAGAATGAGACCGTATGAAAATGGAGTTGATTCCATTCTGTAATCTATTATCCTGTAATTCCCCCTCTCCACGACGGATTTTAGGTATTCTTCAGCCTTTGGTACATCCATCATATCATTCATTATCTCCCTGTAAGTCTCTTCAATTACTGGAAAATCCTTCATTTTTTCAAGCACTCTGAGAAGTTTATCACTCCGGAGCTGTTGCCTGGCAACAGAGATATCAAACGATTTATACTTTCTAAGCACCATCATAGACCTCGAAGCACAGTGCCTGAAATGCTGCTTGAAAGCTTCCGTGCTTATTACTGAGCGTCTAACCGTATCTCTAAAATTTGAAGTATTTATCAGCCTGATCTGCTCGTCAATGGGTATTTCCTTGGCTGTGGAAAGCATAAAACCATCGTCTGATATGGTTATTCGTGTATTTACCCCATAAGTATTTGCGATTGCTTGGGCATAGGCTCTGGAGAGGGCCTCATTAACTCTCCTGCCGAGCGGGATATGATAGATTGTGTTGAAGGTCTTTCTCCTATCGATGTAACCTTCCACCAGCAGGAAGTTATGAGTGGGCAAGCCATATGGCACCTGGGCAGAAATATAAGAAATTACGGATCTGGCACCGGACTCGGAGAGGCGATATTGATCTATTAGCCATCTCTTAAGGGATTCTTTATCTTGTAAGCGTTTGGAAACTTCTTCCCTGAATCTACCTATCAGAACACCAAGATCATAACTCCTGGGCAGCATCTCGCCAACCCACGATGGTACCGTTGGGCGAAGTCCTTCTCCTCCCTTCACCAGCACTTTATTGCGGGAAGTCCTTAAGAACTGATATGCCTTCGCACCCAGTACAAAAACATCACCTGGCTTTAAGTGCTCAACAAATTTATCACTCAGCTGACCAATGTGCTTTCCTTTTTCATTTACAACCTGATAATCTGCATCCTCAGGAATGGTTCCGAGATTCATAAAGTAGATCATACGGGAGGATCTCTTCTTGCCGAACACTCCGTCTTCTTCGTCATACCATATTTTTGAATATATGCTGCTTTCTTCAACCGTTCCAGAAAGAAATCTCAGGACTGAAATAAATTTCTCCATGGGAAGGGTGTGAAATGTAAAGGATCTTCTGACAAGAGAATAAGCATCAGCCACTTTCCAGGTATGCTCTAGACTCATTCCGATAAGTACCTGGGATAATACATCAAGAGGATTTAAGGGAATGACAACCCTGTCAATTTCCTTATCATAGGCAGCCTTCACAAGGGAGGCACTCTCAACCAGATCGTCAAGATCGAAAACAACAAATCTTCCTTTGGAGATGTCGTTAATGCCATGGCCTGACCTACCCGTTCTCTGCAGGGCCTTGGAAACGGACTTGGGCGTACCTATCTGAACCACAAGATCTATGTAGCCTATATCTATTCCAAGTTCCAGTGAAGTGGATGTTATGACGCACTTCAATTCTCCACGCTTGAGTCTATCCTCAACATCCATCCTGAGATTCTTGCCGAGGGACGAATGGTGGGCCTCTATGCTTTCTATTCCCCGGGCCTTTAGTCTCATAGCCACCCTCTCAGTCCCCGCCCTCGTGTTTGTGAAAATGAGAGTTGTTCTGTGTTCTGAAACGAGTTTGGCCAGGATGTCATACATCTTCTCATTCGCAACTTCCTGGCTCGTGAGAGTGAGATCCGCCACCGGAGTGAGCACCTTCAGATCTAGAAACTTTTCAGCGCTCACCTCGATTATGTTGCATGGCCTGGGATTACCAGCATCATCAAAGCCGCTGAGGTAGTTTGAGATGGTCTCAATAGGAGCCTGAGTCGCTGAAAGACCTATTCTTATGTGCGCAGGGGCCAGTTCCTGCAAACGTTCAAGGTTGACAGAAAGTAAGGACCCTCTCTTGTTGGAAGACAATTCATGAATCTCATCGACGATCACATACTTTACCGTTCGAAGATATTCTCTGAAACGAGGTGCTGACAATGTGAGTGAAAGTGATTCTGGTGTGGTTATCAGTATGTGAGGAGGTTTTCTGAGCATCTTCTGTCTTTCGTTCTGAGGAGTGTCACCTGATCTCACTGCAACGCGGATTTCCTGAAGATCCAGATCCATTTCAGAAGCAAGAGCATAAACACCATCCAGCGGTCTCTTAAGATTTTTGTTTATATCATTTGCAAGAGCCTTAAGGGGGCTGATATAAACACAGTAAATCTTCTCCTCCAGCGTTCCATTTCTCGCCATGGTGAAGAGCTCGTTAATGATCGCCAGAAAACCGGCCAGAGTTTTTCCAGTTCCCGTTGGGCTCGAAACCAGAACATTCTCCCTGTTGTGGATCAATGGAATGGCTCTCCTCTGAGGTTCAGTCAAACCATCATAATTTGAATTGAACCACTTAAGAATAAGATCGTCTAGGAATGGTAGCTCCTTCCGTAGACTGTCTAGTTTCGCTTGCTCTTCGCTCATTATTCCTCTTAACAGTGCAGATAAATATATAACCTTTATTTGAAGCCGAACAACCAACAAGCTCTCGTATGCTCTGCGCGTTCAAAGATTGGGACGTGATCAGGTTTTTCATATCCAATGCGAGAATGATCGATTGTAAGTTAAATTCACGCGAAATTGCAGGAAAAGTGGAAAAATTTATTATCTTTAAAAGCTAAACATGTCCGTTATGAGAAAATCTCTGATAACCATCTCAAACCTGAATTACATATATAGAGATGTTAGGAGGTTAAGTTTTTTAAATAATCTTTGTTATACTAATAAGTTATTCCTGTGGAGTAGTGATACTGAATATGCCTGAATTTATGTTTAGGAGGAGATCTAAGCCTAGAAAGCCAATGGTAAAGAGCAAGGATGAGGTGGACCTCGACCTGATAGATAGATATGATATTATAGGCTCACTTGGCTCCGTCGAGATATACTGGAACAGAAAAACATTCGAAACCATATATTCTGTGACGGAACCCGTTCTCAACGAGTATGAAAAGATGCTACTTAAAACGCTACCTGAAGAAATGCGTATGGTGATTCCGAATAAGGAAGGATATCTGACAGATTATTCTGGGGTCAGCATTGACAAGATCGTTGATGATTACGTTAAAGCTTATGCCATCGAGATGTCTGATGAATCAAAGGAGAAGGTAAAATATTACCTTAAGAGAGATTTTGAGGGGATGGGAAAGATTGAGGTCATCATAAGGGATCCCTACGTTGAGGATGTTTCGTGTGACGGTTTTAACATACCCCTGTTCGTTTATCACAGAAAGCATGGTTCCATAAAAACGAACATTGTTTTTTCTACACTCGATGAACTGAACTCATATGTTATGAGGTTGGCCCAGATCTGTAAGAAAGATGTTTCACTTGCAAATCCTATACTTGATGGTTCCACGCCGTCTGGGCACAGGATACAGGCAATTTATGGCAATGAGGTGTCAACCAGGGGTCCAACCTTCACTTTCAGGCTTTTCCGTGAGAGGCCTTTCACACCCATTGAACTGATAAAATTCGGAACTGCAAGCTCTGAGATTGTAACCTATTTGTGGTATATGGTCGAGTTTCTCAATTCTGCCCTCATTGCTGGCGTTCCTGGTGTGGGAAAAACGTCGACTCTCAATGCCATTCTCATGCTAGTTCCTCCCAGCACCAAAATTTTCAGCATAGAGGAAACCAGGGAGATCAACATTCTCCATCAGAACTGGGTGGCAACCTCAACGCGAGAAGGCGACTTCGATGCTGGCGAGGATTCTGGCTCCGGCTTAAAGATAGACATGTTCGAGCTGGTGAAGATGGCTATGCGTCAGAGACCTACATATATTGTGGTGGGTGAAGTCCGTGGCAGGGAAGCTTCATCACTGTTTCAGGCTATGGCTACCGGACACACCACATATTCTACCATGCACGCCGATTCCATGGAAGCTACGGTAAATAGACTTGAAAGTCCCCCTCTGAACATTCCCAGAATAATGATAACGTATCTTAACACAGTGATATTTAATAAATTCATAAGAAGCGGTGATAGCGTTGTCCGCCGTATAACGGAAATTGATGAAATGTCCTCATATGATAGCGCAACGAATGAGGTTGTTTACAATCGGGTCTATACGTATGATGCTTACCGCGGTAAGCATAATTTTACGGGCTTCAGCAATCTTTTTAAGAAAGTGCAGACCATTAAAGGATTGACAAGTTCCCAATTTAAAAAGGAATTTGAATTCAGGAAGAGAATACTTGAAGAACTTGTTAGATCCGATATAACAGATTACATCCAGATAACAAGAGTAATCAATACTTACTACAGAGACCAGGATAAGGCACTCTTGATGGCATCGGGTGAACCAGTATGAGTGAAGATAGGGAAAAGAGGAGATATTCAAAGAGGAAGCCAAAAATTGATACACCTAAAGATTCCTCTACGCCCACCAAGGATCTGAACGAGGAGGCTTCTCCCGTTCTACAGAGCTCGGTGGGCGCGAAAGAAGATACTGCAGAGAAGGTGCCCCTTCAGGCAGAGGAGGAATCAGAAGAAGAGGTGAAAGCAACACCTTCGGATGATGGTAGCACCGATAACCAGAATGAGGGTAAAGAAGAAGTAAAGAATTCCGTTGAGAAAGAGGAAAGTGAGAATGAACCTCCCAAACATACGGAGAGGAAATCCGTTCCGATTCTTGTTGACACCTCCCTTGAGACAGAACATCCAAAGGAAGCTTCCAGTGGTAAAAAAATTCTCTCGTTCTTTTCTTCCAGAGATAAAAAGCGGAAGAAAATAAAACCAAATGAGATCCCAGAGGAAAAACTGCTCATACCCAAGGATAGGGGAAAGGTCGAATCACTCCCAAAAAAAGGTTCTGTTTCCCTTTTCGAAAAGGCAGAGGTTTCTGAAAAAACTGAAGAGCTCTCTTCGGGAAATTTTCCAGATGAGACCCGGATAAGCAGGTTTTCTCTGGGAAAATTCGTCTCATCGTTCAGGGATAAACGTTCGGTAAATATCCGTCAGATGCAGATAGAGAAAATGGAACGAATGTTGTTCCGCGGAGCGCATGCGAACTGGGGTGCAGCGGATCTCCTGGAACAATCTGCAGCCAGGGAAGAAATCAGGCTACCCTCCATACCCTTTAGCCTTAGAATCGGACTTTTCTTCTTCAGGAAATTCTACACAAAGAGAGGAAAGAATGAGAAACTCGAGGAATCTCTGAAGAAAGCCAAGATGCCCTACTCAGCGGTTCAGTATTACTCAATGATCACCATGATATCCGTACTTGCAATTTTCGGCGGAATTCTGGGGATTTCTCTTGTTTCAATGATTTTTGGTATGTTCATCTGGCCAGCCTATCTCATTCTCATTGTTCTGGTGTTTCTTGGGGCGGTTCTGGCTCTTGGCCAGCCACGGTCGGTTGCAAAAAAGAGAAGGAAGGATATCGACTCTAAATTGCCTATGGCTCTTGCCTACATTGCTACCATGGCTTCTGCCGACATACCTGTTGAAACGATAATGTACGAACTGGGAAGGAGCAAGGAGTATGGAGAAATTTCGAAGGAAGCTATGTCCGTTTCTGCATCGTCGAGACTCTTTGGGAAAGATATAATTACCGCTCTCCGGGAGGAGTCGAAGTACTCTCCTTCTCTGAAATTTTCCGAGTTTCTTCAGGGCATAGTCTCAACTGTAACATCGGGTGGAAATCTGAAGGAATATTTCACATCCAAAGCCAGGCAGTTCCAGTCTGAGTTAACAACGCTCATTAAGGCGAATGCAGAATCCGTCGGCGTTCTCGCTGAAAGTTATGTGACCGTTGGAGTTGCATTCCCCCTTATGCTCCTCGTGATTCTGGGTGTTATGGCCTCGCTTTCACCGAACAGCGGTAGCCTCACGCTTGTTCTGTACCTTATCGTACTGATGATCATTCCTATCATCACCTTTGCGTTCACGTTTCTCGTCTCGAGCACGGTGAAGGAGGTCCAGATATGATCCAGCGTAAATTTCTCGCCCTGCTCATGTCCTATCTTGCCGCGGTTATATTCGTTGCCTTCTACGTTCTTCTGTACATCAGATCAAACGGCTCGATCCATATAGATATAATTCTACTTGCGTCGGTGGTGGCGATGATTCTCACGATACCGTACGGCATAATGGACTTTCTTGACATGAGAATATATTATGAAGCAGAGAGGCGTGTTGCCGATTTTCTCAGAGATATTGCAGAGTACACGACCTTCGGCATGCCCATCTCAGAGGCCATAGTCAGGACGGCGGATATCGATTATGGACCCCTCTCAAAGGAAGTGAAGCGCGTTGCAACCCTCATCTCCTGGGGAATCCCCGTTGAAATTGCACTCTCAAGATTTGGTACTGAGATTAATTCTCCCAACATAATACGTGCGGGAAAGCTGATCCTGAAAGCAGCAGAATCTGGCAGCAACATTTCTGATGTTATGAATCTTGTGTCTGATTTCACGACCCAGATGCAGTTAATGAGAAATTCCCGGTTTACCGAGATGAAGAGCTATACGATGGTTATGATGATCTCGTTTGGGGTATTTCTCTTTGTTGTGCTTGTTATCGATGCCCTCTTTCTACCGAAAATCAGTGCTCATGGTTTTGCCTCCTTTGGAATGTCTGTGACGAAGCAACAGATACAGAGCATAAAGAATGTCTTCAATATTGGTATGGTTGTTCAGGGGGGTGGAACCGGTATCCTTTCTGGCGTTCTGAGGGATGGAAGAATAAGTTCGGGGGTTCTTCTGTCCGGTATTCTTATATTTATAAGCAGCATTGTTCTTATTATTACGGGGTCGATATAGATGATTAGTTCAAAGAAAACAAGAAGAGTGACCGTACTCAAGAGGCAGGAGATTGAGTTGTCCGAGAAGGCAACCGACAATGATTATTCTTTTCAAGAACTTGAGCCGGGTCTGGTCTATTCAAGGATCTACATGAACGACATTACAGGTGAAGTTCAGTATTCGCTGATAGAACCCGTTGTCGATTCACAGGAAATGCAAGTGATCTCCATGCTCAAAGATTACATCATAGGCCTTGCCGCTTTCAATGAGAAACCGGCCCGTGATCGAGAGAGGGAGTTTCACGAATATCTTGAAACCGCTATAAATGATCTTGCGATCGATGCTGACAAAAACTCGATGACCGTTATAGAATACTACGTCCACAGGGATATCGTGGGTTTCGGAAGGATCGATGGCCTCATGAAAGATCCGGAGATAGAGGATATTTCGTGCGATAGTTCAACGGTGCCGGTTTTCATCTATCACCGCGATCATGGGTACATCCAGACAAATGTAAAGTTCTCCAACGATGTGGAGCTAAACATGTTCGTTAAGAAGGTGGTGCAGGATTCTGGTAAACACATTTCCATTTCCATTCCAATCATTGATGCCACACTGACAGATGGTTCTCGATTGCAAGCCTCCTACGGTGAATACATAACAAACAATGGCCCTGCCTTCACCATCAGGAAATTCAGGGCCAATCCTCTCAACCCTGTTAACCTCGTCTCTATGAACTCCCTTTCTGCCAAAGGGTTTGCATATCTGTGGGTTCTCACTGAGTATGGTTCCAACATGATGATAGGCGGAGGTACCGGTTCAGGAAAGACAACACTTCTCAATTCAATTCTTCTCTTCATACCTCCGCAGATGAAGATCGTGAGTATAGAGGATACCAGAGAGATAAACATTCCACATGAGAACTGGATAGCCACTGTCACTCGTTCTGGTTTCGGAAAGCTGAACAAGGAAACCATGAAACGAGCTGGAGAGATTGATATGTTCGATCTTCTCGCAGCTTCCTTGAGACAGAGACCAAATTACCTCGTAATCGGGGAGGTGAGGGGTAAGGAAGCATTCACAGTGTTTCAGGCGATGTCCGCAGGAAGATACGGATTTGGCACTTTTCACGCCGAAGATCCAAAGACCTTGATCTACAGACTTGAGTCAGAACCGATCAATATTCCCAGGACACTAATCACATCCCTTGATGTCATAGTTATGCAGTCAGCCCTCATATACAAAGGAAAACTTGTGAGAAGAGCCACGTCAATCTCTGAGATAACCGGGCTGGACCCCAATACAGACGAAATAATCATCAACACCGCCTTCAGATGGAATCAGCAGAACGATTCTTTCACATACTCCGGTTACAGTTACGCACTGAACCGGATAGCTGAGAGAACAGGGAAATCCGAGCGGGCTCTTGAGGAGGAAGTTAACCTCAGGGAGAAGATACTCCTGAAGATGATCGAGAAGAAGTTCATCACTTACAAGGACGTTACACGGCTTATATCAATGTTCTACAAGAAAAGGGATTCTCTTCTGGATCTTCTTGGATTGAAAGAAAGTGGCGAGGAAGAAGAAAGCCCGGGACTCGAGTTCGATTTCTAGGAAATCTCAGCCTCAGCAGGGATAACAAGTTTCTCCGCGAGCTTATGGGCATAAAGCGTTGTCAGGACGATGGAGATCAGGACAACAAAGGATGAAACCACATAAATGATCGGTCCCCATTTAATCAGTACCGGTATATTGTACTTGAGGCCTATGGCATAGGGAACGGCAGACATAACAACCGACACAACACCGCGCGGTCCGACCATAGCTATGAAAGCTTTGCTTTTAGGGCTTATCCTGACCCTCTTCCTGAGGAGGTCAGCGATCTTCAGGGATGGGAAGACAGAGACAGGCCGAGCAAGGAACATTACGCTCAAGGCCAGGAGCACGCCCAGCCAGGCGTAAGTGGTTATCTCCGTGAGGGTAAGGATTGATCCCAGCAAGAGGAATATCAGGGACTGCGCCAGATAGCTCAGGTTCTTCTGAAATGTATCCTCTCTCTCCCAGAATATGCTCTTGTCTGAATAGTTTCCGATAACCGCTCCTGTCGCAATGATCGCTGTGAACGGTGTGAGGGAGACCGCCTCAAAGAAGTAAAATTCCAGAAGAATGGAGCCCAGTAAGAGGCCGACAAGAAGGTTTTCGAAGTCAAAAATCTTGTTCAGATATATGATGGCAAAGCCTATTCCTGCTCCGGCTATGGCAGGTATTGTGATCTGCATGAGGAGATAGGTAAACGCACCTCCAACTGTGCCGAAATTGCTGGATAGGACGGAGAAAACAGCAACCTCGGACATATGTGGAAAGATAAATGCGAGACCGAGATAGACGAGGATGATTCCGAGGGGATCGTTGAACATGCTTTCCCCTGTGAGGATACCCGATACATCCTCACTGACCGTGATCTTTCTGAATAGGGGAATTATGCTCGCAGGATCGGTTGGCGATATTATGGCACCGAAGATGAAGCTGACGATGTAGGGAGCGCCGGTCAACACGGAGAAAATTGTCGCGGCTATGAGAGCGTTAACTATCAACCCCAGCGTGTCAAGCATGATAATTTTGACCATCTGTTTTCTGAATACTCTGAAATTAATATGATGGCTTTCCGAATAGAGAATTATAACTATTCCCAGCAGACCGATCCCTACGGAACCAAAATTTGACATGAGAGATATTGCAAAGGTGTGGGATATAACACCCGTGAGGGGTCCAAGAATTAATCCCAGCGCAATAAGTATCGGAATTTCAACAATAGAGAATCTTCTGGAAATTGGTATGCTGAAAGCCGCAACAATGAGCAGAATGCTCAGCTGAAAGAAGGAAGTGCTGTCCATGATACTTATCTAACAGATCTCTTTGGCGATCTTGGTGTCATCCTCTTGTGAACACTTGACCTGATCAGGGAGGCTATCCTGTCGTCAATTACCTTAAGGTCCGCTTTCTTTTCCGCTACGATCAAATTCCTGTCCAGCTCATCATACTTCATCCCGATCTCTTCCTCATCAGTTTGTCCCTCCCAAAGTCCCGCACTTGGTGCTTTGTTTATGATCTTCTCAGGGAGGCCAAGAAACTGGGCCATGCTCCTAACCTCCGTTTTATACAGATGTAAAATAGGCTCGATATCACACGCTCCGTCTCCATACTTTGTGAAGTAGCCGGTAAGATATTCGGAGCGGTTCGTCGTGCCTATGACCAGCCCATCCACAAGGTTGGCATAATAATATAAAATACACATGCGTATTCGGGACATCAGGTTACCCTTCACCCTTACATCTCCCTCAGGCAGTGTGGAAGTGAATGCATCAACCATTTTGCGGATGCTGATCGTTTTTATGCTGACACCTATGTTTTTCTCAATGAGGGAAATGTCAGAGTCACCACTTATCTCTAAGGGCAGATGGAAAGCAAGAATCCTTTCACGGGGAATGGACAGGGAGAGTAGCTTTAAGACAAGTGCACTGTCAATTCCACCGCTGATGCCCACTATAGCGGATTTCCCGGATAGATTATTCTGAATAAATTTCTTAATCTTATCAACTTCTTCATTAAAGTCATTTAAAAGCATATGATAGGAAATTGCAAATATATTAATATATATTATTGAAAAAATGTTACGGTTAATAACTTTTCATAGCTTTTTAGAATTTCCTTTAAGTTGGAAGAGGGTACCTTTGTAGAGGTTTTCAAAGATGAGTGAGGCTGTCACCGGGCCAACACCACCGGGAACTGGAGTAATGGCTTCTACGTAACCATTGAGTTCTGTGAAATCAGCGTCTCCCTTTATGGAATCCTCAACGTAATTTATTCCAACGTCTATCACGCTCGATCTCTCCGTGAAGTAGCTTTTTCCAAAGAAAAGAGGCTTACCGATAGCAACAACAACAACATCCGCTATCCTTGTGTACTCCAACAAATCAGGAGTCTTACTGTGACAAACAGAAACTGTATTGTTGCGATTCAGGAGCATGTTTATGAGGGGCCTGCCAACGACCGGTGATCTGTTTATGATGGTCACCTTACCACTGAGATTGTAGTGTTCCATTATGGCCACTACAGCGGCTGCAGTGGCTGGTGTCATAAATTCCCGCCTGTTAACGATTAGACCCTGATTGCGTGAGGAGGTGCCATCTACGTCCTTGTAGTAAGGTATGGTGTCCGCCAAGGAATAGAAATCCAGGCCTTTTGGAAGGGGGTTCTCGATCATAATGCCGTTCACATCCCTGTCGCTGGACAGAGAGGTGATCTCACTGATAAGCTCTTTCATCGAGGTCTCCTCGGGAAACTTTAACAGTTTTGCATCCACATTCAGTCTTTTTGCCCTTTTAAGCTTCGCCTTCGCATATATTGCAGCAGCGTCGTCTCCGCCAACGAGGATCAACCTGAGAGATGCCCTCACACCGTATTCTTCTTCTATGGAAGAGAAATTCTCCCTGAGTTTTTCCATGATCCGAGAAGCAATATCCTTTCCGTCAAGGAGAGTTGTCATGGTGCATTCCCCCAACGAATGATCGATTTTATCTCACCGGGCCCTTTTTGTGTGAAAATTTTCACGTTGTTTGGGTCATATTCACCCGTGATCATATTGCCAATCTCTGGGATGGTGAAAGACCACTCTTCCAGGTAATCAAGAGCCCTATAGTAGTGAACCTTAGCGGCGTCAACGGAACCGGCAAGGGTAATGTTCCGCTCTACAATATAATCTATATCTATTCCTGTGATCGTGGATGGTTTTGCACGACCGTTCGTGCCAAAGAGTATGGCTATTCCATTGTAGTTTAAACGCTTGGTGAACTTGAGAATGGTACCTGGATCACCGCTGGTGTCTATGAGAAGATCAATGCCTGAGGAAAAAGATCTATCAAAATCCTCGGAGTAATTGATAAATTCAAGGTCGAAACTCTCAAGCATTTTTGTTTTGTAATCCGTGACCGGGTGCCTGTTAGTAAGGATCACGTTGAAACCGAGGCTCTTCGCAACAAGACCGTAGAGAAATGCTTCTGCTCCAGTACCGATGACACAGCACGTTTTTCCTGTAAGAGTTGAATCCTGTTTATGATAAACGCTCCTCTTTGATATGATTTCAAAAACCTCAAAAGCCTTGACAACATTCTTGAGTGGCTCTGTCAGCACTGCTAGTCTTCCAATGGTCCTGTTTTTCACCGGCACAACAAATTCAGATTTCTCAGCAAACTCTGTTCGCATGAATCCGTGTAGCCCGGTAATTCCTGCTTCGTGCTTATCGCCGTCTGAACAGTTATCCGGTCTTCCTATCCTGCAGTTAACGCACCCACCGGGTCTCCGAACAACAGGAACTACAATATCTCCTTTAACAAACCTTTCATTTTTAGATTCAACCACGGTGCACACCGACTCGTGACCCAGCACAAGAAAATTGTATCCCCGGGGATTATATGAAAAAGGAAGAGAACCGGAAACGATTCCCCTATCGGTTCCGCATATACCAGTGTAGAGTGGTTTAAGGATCAGATCTGCATCATCGGGTGGCTCTACTGAAACATGATCGTACCTCACACCTCCCCTGGGAGCGTTAGTCACAACAGCCCAAACATCAGTCATAGCGAGCTATCTATGGAATCTATTTTAATGAATCGGTAATCTGTAATATCTGATCAAATTCATATAAAGAGTCTCAGTAACTGTCTTAGGGTAATAAAAAGAAGAATCTTCATCTAAACGCTCCGCCTGTCAGGAAACTTTTTTTGTTAAAACGAAACGATCTTTATCCCTGAACAGGTACACAGCATCGCCTGATCCTGGCTTACTTAGAAATCCGGAAACTATGGAATAGTATTTTTCCGGCTCAACTTTAAACCTCAGATACACCCTCAACGGTTTCATTTTTTCAATCGCTTCCTTTATGTGGATACTGTTGCCAGAAGTAAGAACCTCATACGTTTCTCCCGGAAAAAGGCCCACAGGTTTTTCCCGGGAACCGAGGATCAGTCGCCTGTCATCATTGGAGATCTTACAGAATTCGCCGTACTTATCGAGCTCCCGGAGAAGACCCGCAGCAACGAGAGCTTCGTCCGGTAGATTCAAGTATCTATAAGAGCCACATCGGAGGAATTTCACTGCTGATGGATAACCGGAGAGAATGATGGGTCCAGGAAACATTACTGCAGAGCTTCTTGAACGGGATAGATCCCTGCTATATTCAGTTAGGCGAATAAGACGGTGGTTCAAAGATATGTATTCGGCCTCGTCTTCCTTCCAGATGTTCTCGATGGGCGTTCTCGGAGGAAGGTCAAATACATAATGGTTGTGCGTCCGTAACGCTCTCCGTCTTATTGCATAAGGATCAGGAGACAGCAATCTTGTCGATTTACCAGACCATGTTCTAAGAGGATCTGAGTAGAGAATATCTCCGCTACCGGAGAAACCTTGAAGAAAGTTTATCGCATCGTCCTTTACGAATTTGATTTTTACAGAATACGCATTTGCGTTGATTTTCGATAGCAGGAAACGTTGATAGTTTTCTTCAACGGCGATTACGCTCGATCCGGCTGAGAACATAATCGCCTGCATGCCCGCTCCGGATCCGAGATCGATTATTCTGTTTCCTCTCAGTCGTTCTGACCGGTACCTGCCTATGATCTCCGGGGTTGAAAACGATGCAGAATAGCTATCAAGCCATAGCTTCCTCCAGAGATTGAATTTCTTTCTCACTTTGATACGGGACATTGCCAGCTCAAAAAAAACGTGTGCGAATTCTCCTTCGGAAGGAGGCACGGGCACACTATCCATACTGTAACCGCTGTCTATGAACGCCACAAATTGGTTGATTCTTTCATTGGACTCCATCAAACGTTCCGAACTCGCATACACACTCTCGAGCAGTTCCGTCAATTTTGCCTTCCTCATGGAATGTGACTGCATGGTCACAACCTATTAAAAATGGTTCATTGGGTGATTTAAGGCAGTTACAAATGGATCCCACAACAGCTAAAAATAACTGCAATCCAATCAAATTCGCAAGCGTCGTGATGAAAGAAATATATGGTCCGGATGTATGATCGGCTATGGAATTGCTTCGTAAGGGAAAGGTCAAGGAAGTTTATGTTGATGGTGATAATCTTCGTTTCGTATTCACTGACCAGATATCTGTTTTTGACAAGATCATTCCAACACTCGTCTCAGGGAAGGGATCGTCACTTTGCATGACCTCAAGATTCTGGTTTGACAAACTCTCTGATATGGGTATCAAAACTCATCTTATTTCCACTCCTTCAAGTAACGAGATGATCGTCAGGAGGTTCAAGGTGATAGAGAGGTATACGGAAAGCGTGAAAGGCGACCATATGATACCGCTCGAGTTCATAGTGAGATACTATGTTGCCGGCTCACTGTTCGACAGGTTGAAATCTGGCAAACTCGATTTTCGTTCCCTCGGTTTCTCAAAATTTCCGCATTACGGTGAGAGGTTGCCAGATCCATTTTTTGAGGTGACAACAAAATTCGAAAGTTACGATCGTCCCCTGACCAGAAGAGAGGCAATGGAAATATCCGGTATGGATGAAAATCTGTTAAATGAGGCTAAAGAGCTTATTTTGAAGATAGACAGCAAAATCGAAGAAGAGGTTAGCAAGAGGGGATTAATACACGTTGATGGAAAGAAAGAGCTTGCAATAACCGGGGAAGGTGAACTCGTTGTTATCGACACGTTTGGAACGGCTGATGAGGATAGGTTCTGGGATGCTGGGGACTATTCAGAAGGAAGAATAAATGAGCTGAGCAAGGAATTTGTCAGAAACTACTACAGAAGCATCGGTTATCATGATGAGCTGTACGAGGCCAGAGAGAAGGGGCTTCCTGAACCTGATATCCCTCCGCTTCCTGATAACATACGTGAGGAGACGGAGAAGCTCTACAGGACAATGTATACAAGAATCACTGGCAATGAGTGGACATTTGGGCGTTGACATCAAAGCCGGTTATTTTGGCTTCTCTGGGTATACAATTTCTCGAAATGCGCAAAAAAACCTGTATGTTCGTATGAGGGTTCCCTACTGAAATCCCAGTTCCATCTGGGATTCTATGAAATGCCACAGATGATGTTCAAATTCATACGGCCAAACGGTCTCTGAAACATCCTTGAAGGATGATGCAAACGAAGCATGGAATGATGGTACTGTTGAACTGCTTAGATCCTTAATCCACTTTGATACTCCCAAATATATTCTGAAATCGGAGGGTTCTCCTTCCAGAACCATTGTCAGGGCATTGTTTGATCCAAGAACCGTTCTCAGTATCCCCCCTTTTCTTGCCTGCAGTATATGCCCCATTTTATGGGGGGCTTTCTGCGTAACAAAGTGCTCCTCCGTGAAGAATTCCTCGATCGCTGAAAGGAGTCTATCGGCATTCACAGACTTTCCAATGTATTCTCTCATCATAAACCGCATGATTAAGATATTATGTTCTCGTTATTAGCTGTTTCACTGTTTTACCGTCTTATTTCCAATAAGGAGCATCTCGCCTGCGCACTGAGGGATTGGGTAATGAAATTTTCATAACGGTTAAATGTTCCCATCTTCCTTTTTTTGGAGATATAGACGGAATTTTTCATCGAACGCATATCAAATTTTTATAACATCTAAAAATTCCCTATAGGATGTTGACACTCTATTCAAAGGCAAAACTTCCGACAAGATTCGGTGATTTCACAATTTATGCCTTCAAGATGAACGGCGAGAAGGAGGAGCATGCCGTTCTCGTTCGCGGAGATGTTACTGGCAGATCGAATGTTCCGGTGAGAATTCATTCTGAGTGTCTGACTGGAGATGTTTTTGGTTCCAAAAGATGCGACTGTCGCAGCCAGCTCGAGAAATCCCTGGAGATACTCGGTCAGAAGGATTATGGGATCTTGATCTATCTAAGACAGGAGGGGCGCGGTATAGGCCTGCACAACAAGATTAAAGCTTACAGTTTACAGGAGCAGGGACTCGATACTGTGGAAGCAAATCTTGCTCTAGGCTTGCCGGTTGATGGCAGAGATTACTCGTTTGCCGTGGAGGTGCTGAAGTACTTCAATATTGACAAGATCATCCTCATGTCAAACAACCCGCAGAAATTTGATTTTCTTGAGAACAACGGGATTGAGGTTGTGGACAGAATACCACTCATCACAACGCCCACTCCTGAAGATCAGTTTTACCTGGAAACCAAGAAGAATAAGATGGGGCATCAGCTCTGAAACGATGTTTTATTTCTTTTCTGGAATCATGGTTACGGATTATTGCTGCTGTACGTTGAAAGGCCGGGATTCCCATCCTGCATGAAAAAAACACAAAATGTGTGAACGCCCGAATTTTTGTTTTTAAGGATCACGAAGTAAATTAAGGCATCCTTAATCAGGCTCACCTTTAAACTTACAAGGTATTCATATCTGTTATCTCTGGCCAGGCCCTCAGAACAGACGAAAATATGGGAATGAGACCTGACGTAATTGCCGCACCCTATTGATAGGATCATGCGACCTCATTTCTCTGATTACCGTGACTCACTGAAGATGCCATTGTTAATCCGTTTCCCCTGTATGGGACTAATCAGAGTGGACTTATTCTCTAATAATCCTTCCTTCAGAAGATAACATTATAGATATATCCCTCATAATCTCCCTTAAAGCTGAATGGCTGAGTACGCTAAGACGTTAGGCGCAATCAGGATAACTTCTTGAATGAAAATGACAATCCGGGATGAATTCCACTACGAAATGGTTATCAATCCCTCTGGTCATACCATATGGGATAACAGATGGTTCCCGGAATATGTCATATCTGCGGAAGGCCTGCGCATAGGATATGTACGCAATGTCATCAACCATACTGCGCGATCCATTCTGCTCCCGGTAATATGTGTTCTGAATGCTTCAAGAAAAGGGGAGGAGTTACCTGATGATTCTAAATCTCCGCAGGAATTCAATATCTGTGTTGTATATCTCTCTGACATCTTCCAACCCGTAATAGAGAAAAGCAAGCCTTTCCAGGCCCAGCCCCCAGGCAATCGCATGCGTTTTTAATCCGAGTATCCTCTCCACCTCTGGCCTAAATACTCCGGAACCGCCAAGCTCCACCTCTTTTCCCTCAAACCTAACAACAACATCCATGCTCGGCTCCGTGTATGGGTAGTAGGACGGGATCAACTTTATCTCATCAAATCCCAGCCTTCCGTAAAATTCTTTCAGAAGCCATTTCAGTGTTGCCAGGTTAGCATCACTGCTGTAAAGAGCACCTTCTATCTGGTGGAATTCTGCGAGGTGCTTCCAGTCCACGCTCTCGTGCCGGAACACTTTCTCCACAGAGAAAACTGCAACAGGAGGATCTCTATGCGAGTGAAGATAGTGAGCTGTTGAAACCGTCGTGTGCGTCCTAAGAAGGAGTTTGCTGGCCTCAGCTTCATTCCACTCGTACCCCCATCCACTGTACCTACCGTATCCTTGCTCATGCACCTGCGATACAATCTTTTTTATATTTTCCTCCTCATCGTTTGGGGGCTTGTCAAGAGTCACATAGAACGTGTCCTGCATATCCCTGGCAGTATGATCCTGAGGAATGAAGAGCGCATCCATGTTCCATAGAGAGCTCTCTACATAGCTGCCAGTCATCTCCGTGAAGCCCAGGTCAAAGAAAATTGAACGTACCTTGTCTATGAGAATGGTGAGGGGATGCAGGAAGGGGGCATTGAGGGGAGAAACAGCACTCGTGACATCATATCTCCGAAATTTCAAATTCCTCCAACTATTACTCTGAAGAACGTCTCTGCTAAGCTCTCCTATAGCACCGGAAGAATAAGACTTCTGCAGATACTCCCTTCCCCTATTGTTGATCCTCACAAATCTCATACTTACTCTCTTCTGAGCTATGATGTTCCCCCGTGCCTTCAAAATGTCAATGGTCCCCGGGCTGAGAGTTTTCCCATCTGATAATCTTACAAGAGCCTCACGGTATTTTAAGATCCTCTCTCTTATACTATCCTTGTTGTGTATCGTGATTATGCCAGAAACAGGTTTAATGGAAAACTTAGCCAGTTGAGCGAGAGCTATTTTACCCCTCTGTGTACCTATCGCCTTCATAAGCTCTACCACAGACAGGGAATCATCGTCCCCCATAAGATCAAGAGCCTCTTCTTCTGGAAAGTTCCCTTTAATGTACGATCTGCCTTCTGATGTGGGTACGAAAACGAGCTCCTCTTTTTTTAATGCATCAATGAGACCCTTCCGTTCAAGCCACGAGAGGGCACTCCTTATGGATTGTGCATCAACCCCATGGATAACAATATCATTCTCTGGGACGTAATCGTCACCCTTCTTAAGGGAAAGATAATCAAGAATTTTCCATTCTGTCTCACTGATCTCTACCATTCTCTCAGGGAAGGAAAATGCTAGAATCTATTTACTTTTTCCATTTCTGAATTGAGAAGAGGAACGGACTAACTGGATTCATGTATCAGCGATAGATATATGTCCTCAAGGCCCTTTGATTCGGTAAAATCTTTTATCTTAAGGCCTGCATTGACCAGAAGATCAACGAGCCGGGAATTCTGTGCTCCGTTTGCAATCTCAAAAAGGATTGTTTTCGTGCCTTTTACTTCTTTGGAAAGAATAAATTCGGCATTTGGAACAATCTCAGGTTTCGTCTCGAAAACTACCCTTATCTTTTTCGTGGAATCCCTGAGGATAGAATCATACTTTATGCTTCCCTGATCGAGGATCACGACACGATCACATATTTCAGTTGCTTCACTTATGAGATGCGTGCTGAGTATAACCGATTTATTCTTCTTATGGCTATAAGATCTGATCAGATCTCTGGTCTCTATTATGCCCCTGGGATCAAGACCGAACGTTGGTTCATCAAGAATGAGAATGTCTGGTTCCGAAATCATAGCTGCCGCGAGACCCAATCTCTGTTTCATTCCTTTCGAATAGGTTCCTGTCCTGCTGTCAAGAAACTTCACTATACCTGTCCTTGATGCAAGGTAGTTTATTTCTTCTTTCATTATATCGCTTGGAACATCCCTCATTACTGCAATGAACTCAAGGGCTTCTCTCCCGGTAACATATGGATAAAATTCCGGCTGTTCTATAAGACTTCCGATATTCTCAAGGGCTTTCTGCGGGTTATCTGAAAGTGTTAAACCATTGATCACGACCCTTCCCCCAGAGGGATTTATTATATGTGTGATGATCTTCATCAACGTTGTCTTCCCTGCTCCATTCGGGCCAAGTATTGCAGTGCATCCGGAACCGAATGAGGCCGTCACGGAATCTACCGCCACCTTAGAGCCGTAATGCTTCTTTATGTTTTCCAGTTTCAGATGAGACATCAGATCGCCTCCTTCCTTTCAAAAAGGATCAGTGCTGTTGTGAATGATATCACACCGTAGAGTATCATGACCCATAGGGACCTTAGTATAAGTTGCACAGGAGCTGGATTAATGGAAAAACCTCCCGAAAATGAGAAAACTGAAAAATTGAAATAAACCTGCTGTAATATTGCAGCTGCGACCGTGAGTAGATAGTAGGGAGTGTATCCATAAAAGATGTTGATAACGTACGAAGCCGAGGGGAATATAAGGAAATATATGACCAGCACGGTGATATAGGCATTAAGATTCTTGTTAAAGATTGCACTGCTCATGAATGTAACGGATAGTATTGAAAAAATAAAGACGAGGAGCAGAAGAATACTTAGATAAAACAGATCTGGTTGAAGAATGTGGAATACGAAAAGGAATGTTATCCATTGAAATAGAAGGAAAATTCCAGAGATCAATACGGAAACAACATAAGCTGCAAGAAATTTACCAGCGAAAAGCTGGAACCTGCCGACCGGTAGGGGGAAAATCTGGTATGCTGTTCTGTTCTCTATTTCACTACTTATGGCCGGAGAGCCGAAAAATACGGCAGATAGGACTGGTAGGTACTCGAGCGCAAAATTCCATACATAGTCAAAGACCCTACGTATGAGCTCAGGTGGAGGATTCACCACGATTCTCGAGAGGTACTTGTCTATACTGCTAAGATAGGTGAAGGAAAAGTAGACAAGCAGTGATGATACCAACAGATCGATTGCCAGCATCATATAGAAAGCGCGCGACCTGTAATAGTTCTTAAAGTAGTAAAGAAACAGGGGTACTATTTTTAACATTTAAACCACCAGCCGTGAGAAGATCATAGAGGTAACTCAACAGAAGACTGATCTGTGGGAAGCCTAGATCAAATTTCACATAAAGGAAATGGCCATTCACCGTGTAGTTCGTAACGAATGCTCTGAGAATGTTCAGCTTTTCCTTGGGTATCTTTTCGGATAGATTTGTAGTCAGTGTTTTCAGGAACATTATGTTGTTCGAACCGACCCTCAAGGAAGTGTAATTCTCAGTCGAATTCAGGGAGAGCTGTACTGAAGTGTTCTTGGCTGTTGTATTAAGCCAAAGGCTCAGAGATGCTTTCTGGTCGATGTGGTGGTCCAGGTTCCTGAAATGGTTATTGTCAAGAAAGGCATTGATGGAATCGATAACAGCATTAAGGGTGCCTACCATTGAATACTCGGCATTTAGCTGCGTTGCATAAATCCGAATACCACTCTTTATTAGCGAGGAACCGTAGCTGTAGTTTTTTCCGAAAAGGGTTAGAATATTGATCAAACTTACATTGTTGAATTCGAAGATCGAGTAATGATGGTATGCCATCACAAATCGTACGCTGGCGTTAATCCTCATCTGGGTGGAGTTGTTAACAGTGCTGGGCGTCTCGAGTATTTTTTTCTCCAGATGTGAAAAGGGAATAGATATTATAACACCAACAGATGTATTCGTGGCAAAGGTAAAGAACGAGATGTTATCTGATTTAACGTGAGCTATCATTACAGAGCCGGAAGGCACATAGTAAGTGCCGG
The DNA here is from genome assembly GCA_015520045.1 of Thermoplasmata archaeon. Classification (GTDB taxonomy): domain Archaea; phylum Thermoplasmatota; class Thermoplasmata; order Thermoplasmatales; family Thermoplasmataceae; genus WAQW01. Next base: position 54,689 of record WAQW01000057.1, read on the forward strand.
AAGTTTTCTGATTCAAGTTGGCAAGGGAATAAAACCCAGCTGAACTGATCAGTGCCGCGATCAACACGACAAGTGGTTTTACCAGCGATCTCATAGAGGAAACATATTCGCCTTTTATATTTAAATTTCTACGTACGCAGATGTGGAATACCCTTCCAAGAGACACACATCTGGGTACATTTAGGAATTTTTCTCGAGATATTACATGAGCCGGAGCACACCAAAAAATATTAAAATCTGAAAAGATAGAGTGGAGTAATGACTGCTGCAAAATCCAGACTTGTAAGCATACGCAAATCTGATCTTGACAGCCTTGAGGCCACCGTAGAGACTCTGGAAAATGAGCGTGTCATGGATCAGCTTGAGAAGAGCGAACAAGATATACAAAAGGGCAAAGTAAGAAATGTGAGGGAATTCTTGAAAGAGCTCTAATAGTACTTTTTCGCCTCATCCTTGTGAAGGATTGCTCTGAGGATCACTTTCTTTTGCTCTTCGTTTATCTCATACCAGACTCTGAAACGTCCTACCCTGAGTTACCATAATCCATGAAGTTTGCCTCTCTGCGGCTTTCCTGCTTGCGGCTTCTGTTCCAGTTTTTCAGTCGTACGAAGCAGCCATTCTTTTTTGTCTTTGTGGTTTCTTGAGAACTCTTTTTCGAATGTTTCCGTAGATTCTACGGTGTAGCTCTTAAATACCAACTGTTTTTGCTTAGTACTGCTATCATTCAAAGCACTCTTCTTAAATTTTCTCAACGCTCTCGTACTATTGGATGATCTCTTCAAATTTTTTGGATAGTGTACCGAATTTAGTGTATAAGTATCTAGTACTAACAGTAAACTAGAGCCAGAAACCATGGGAGAAACCCATAGTGATCTTGTATATTCTTTTTAACCAAACATGATACCATGTTTGGCCAGGGATACGCGGTCTTGATCCTGAGGAGAATCCTCGGGGCGCAGCATGCGGCTCCCTTCTTTCATTCCGTACCCGGATGGGATGTTGCAGTATCTCTGCGGATAATGAACAGGTCTGTGGTGAATGGTTGAGATTGGGAGAGAATCTGGCAGGTGGTGGCATGAAAATATATGTTGGGATAGATATGGCAAAGGATAAGTTTGTCTACCGTGCAATGGATGTTCCCTTAATGTCCTATGCAGGGGAAGCAACAGGACCAATGTTAATGGGAGATTCAGTGAATTTTCTTCTACCATAAGAGGTTTGAATTCTCCCGGAACAGTGATAAATATTGGAATGGGATCTTCATGCATATATCCTATTCCACTGTACAATCACCTCAGATCTGATGGATTTCGTGTCCGGATACTCAACGGGATTGAGGTCAGGGGCATGAAGAAATACAGGGTGAGAAAAACATCCAATGGCACAATAGATGCAGAATCCATAGCGAGGTACCTCATGATCGGGGAAAACAGGAAAACATTCACCGTGCCTGATGATTTCAGAAATCTCTGGGAAATCATCACCGCATACAGCATCATGGCAATCAAGATAAGAACAGCAAAGAACAATCTCATAAGGGCACTGGACATGATATTTCCCGGCCTCTCAAATGCAATTGAGATAAATCCCGATACACTTGATATGCTGAACCTGTATACAACACCTGAGGATTCCCTTTCAGCAGACATAAATGGCATTGAGAATTATGTATCAAAGAGAAGGGCCCGGAGAATAAAGAAGATTGCGGAGAACTCCCCGGCAAATCCATCCATTGAAAGATCGCTGAGGATGGAAATATCTTCACTTACCAGGATACTCAATGTTCTCGTGGAGGAAAAAAAGAACCTTGAGAATGCAATGAAACCGGATCC
>WAQW01000058.1 GCA_015520045.1 Thermoplasmata archaeon
TCGTTAAGGAGAAGGTGATGCGGGGTCACTTCCTTTATAGCCCTACTACCGATGATTCCAAGGGCATCTGGTGAGCTTATATGGGTTATAGACTTTCTCCGGAATCCTGTGGAAAGGGCATTCCTGACACCATTAATCTCGCAGATCTCGGGTCTCGAAAGGTTATGCTCCGCAGCATTTCGAACTCTCCGGGTGTTTGCCTCAAGGCAGCGGTCATCCTCAGCGTGAAATACCACCGGAACACCAAGTGAATTTATGTTTTCGATTTCCCTATCAGGTATTTCTTTCACGACCAGGCTGTTGGTGCTGTTTCCGAGATATATTTTGATTGCAGAACTTCCATAGTCTATGATATTGGAGTTTCTTCCTGTAAAGAGGGAGTAGAGGCCATAGTCAACGAAAGATCTTCCTCTGATCGCGCTCAGCTTTGTTTCGTATCTTTCGTAGTCAGTTATCGCATATTTGTTATTCGGCATGTCGAAGACAGAGGTGTTCCCGCCGTGGAGGGCTGATAGAGAGCCGCTGGTGAAATCTTCCTTGCTGGTTTCCCAGGGATCCCGGAAGTGAACATGAGTATCGGTACCAGAGGGAAAGATAGCGCCCTCAAGCCTAATCCTCTTCATCCCTTTGAGATTGCGACCGATTCTTGAGATCTTGCCAGCATTAACTCCTACTTCCAGGTACTCGAATTTTCCGTTTTGATAGAACTTTCCGGCATAAATGATCTCGTCAACCAATTCAACTCATCTCCTTCTGATATTGCCCCATATCTGTTTGTGAAGTTGGAGCATAAATCTGACGTGTAGGTGGTCATTGAGGATTTTCTCGGGAATCCACTTGAAATCAATTCCAAAAGCAGGTTGAAATATTACCGTTCCGTTGAAACTGTTTTTCTTAAGAAATTCTTTAGCGAACAGATAATCCTGAATATCGGCAATCACAAATTTAAGGTAATCCTCCTGTCTCATAACATCAAGGTTCCTGAGATCAAAACTGTTCTCCTCACCGGAAGAAGGGGTTTTCACATCCACGTCGAAGATAGTATTCTTTAACAGAAAATTTTTGATATAGACGCTACCATTGGTCTCAACGAGAACTGATTTACCAAGTTGGGTGAAAGCTTCAAGCGCCTCATGTGCATCGTGCTGAATCAGAGGCTCACCGCCGGTCAAACATATCCAGTGTTCCCAGGAGGATCTCACTTCGTTCACAATGAGATCCAGAGACATTTCCTTTCCACCCTCGAAGCTGTATGTCGTATCGCACCATTTGCATCTCAGATTACAGCGATTGGTTCGGATAAACATCATGGGAACTCCCGTTAGGATACCTTCCCCTTGCAGGCTGTGAAATATTTCGGTGATTAGCATCTAAAAGGTAATAAGCAAGATTATTTATGAGTTCGTTATGGCGAGATATGGATCCAAAACGTATTTTCAATTATGCGCGAGAGACGGATACCATTCTCATCATAAATGGAAACGAAAACTCTGTTGACAAGACTTTTTATTATCTCACCGAAGCCAAAAGTGGTATTTTCGAGGGTTCAATGCTGATTGTGAAACCGGATTCAATAACCATCGTGACGTCGCAGCTTGAAGAGGAGGCTGCCAGGGAAACGGGCCACAGGGTTATCATCGCAAATAGCAGAAAGGAATTCGATGACACCCTGAAGAGAGAGCTTTCAGATGTGGATGTCATCGGCCTGAACTATTCCACCCTTAGCCTTGAGCAGTACATTCGACTAATGCGCACCATACCTGAAAAGCGCTTTATAAACGTTTCAGCGTCCATATCCGAGTGCAGGCGAATAAAGCAGGAGAGCGAGATAGAGAAAATAAAGGAGGCAGCGAAGATAGCAAGTGAGGCTTTTGAAAAATTCATCGAGAAATTGCACGATGGGATGACCGAGCGTGAGCTTGCGGCTGAGGTTGTTCATGAGATGATGCTCCTCGGAGCGGAGGGCCCATCATTCGATTCAATCGTTGCTTTTGGAAAGAATTCTGCTCTTCCGCATTACACACCGCAGGATGCCAAACTCAAGAGAGGCGATTTTGTATTGATAGATTTTGGAGCTTACTACAACCGTTACGCTTCTGATATCACGAGAACGGTGGTTTATGGTAGAGCAACCAAGGAACAGAAGCTGATGTACGAAACTGTGCTCAGAGCGCAGGAAGAAAGCATGAAAGCGATTAAAGAGAACGTTAACGGTAAAGATGTAGACCTGATCGCTAGAAAGATCATCGACGATTCCCAGTTCAAGGGAAGGTTCATACACAGTCTCGGTCATGGGGTAGGTATGGACGTTCACGATCATCCCGCCCTGAGCCCGAGCTATGACTTCACTCTGAAAGAAAACATGGTGATCACCAATGAACCCGGTATCTACGTTCCTGGTGTTGGTGGAGTTAGGATTGAGGATGACGTGGTGGTGAAAAAGAACGGACATGAGGTAATAACATCCGCCACGAAGGAACTTCTAGAACTTTCCTGATTATGGAAATTGATGTTGATAACTTCATCGAGAGGGTCAGGACGATACTCCGTGATCCTGAATATACAGATCTGCGAAACAGGGTAGAGCAGTTTCTGCTTGACCTCGTTAGCAGGGATCACAGCGAAACGTATGCGATTGACCACAGGAATAACGATGAACTAAACCTCTCTGTTGCTTTGGTAAGTGCAACGAGGGAGAGGGGATTGAGATCCAGACTCTTTATTTATCTGAGAGATAAGTATGAGAAGGAGCTTGGAGCTCTCAGTGCAACCGAGCTTGGAGATAGGGTAAATGAGCTTGGTATGGACGCCTCCTACTCCATTGACTCCGATCTGTATGAACTCCCGTTCTACATCTTCATAAGGTATACGCCCCATCTGAGTGGCCCTTATTATCGCCTCACCTTCCAGAGACTCAGAAGGGGATTTGTCACTGTAACGAAGGAGATGTTGATAAAGGTATCCAGGGAAGCTTTCGTGGATTATCTCCGAATGCTTAGCGTTGCGGCAGAAGAAAACAAAATTCAGGACTTTTCGGGCTTTCCTCGTGGGTTTCCAGATACTCTGGTAAATCTCTACAGAGCTGGATCCGATAGCTCTAGCCAGCTCGCCGGTCATATCGAGCCTGATGATTTCCCTCCCTGCGTAAAGGAGATGATAAAGCAGATAAGGGATGGTGTCAACCTGTCACATATGGCCCGCTTCGCCATTGTTGGTTTCTTGCATAATATTGGAGCGAGTAATAAGGTCATCATGGGAGTTTTTAAACAGGCTCCAGATTTTAACGAGAGCATGACCAAATATCAGGTGGATCACATTACTGGTTTAACTTCTGGTACGGAATATTCACCACCCAGGTGCTTGGTCTTGCAGTCCAATCACCTTTGCTACAAGGAGGGCGACACGCTCTGTAATCAGGAATGGTTAAAACATCCCCTGCAGTACTACAAGATAAAGAACAAAGCCCGTCTGAAAAATAAAAAGGAGAGCGAAACAGTCTAGAGACGCCTCTCTATAAGCTTAATCAGCGTCGATTTTTTCACGTTTGAGTCTATCAGAAACATCTCTCCTTCCAGCCAGGGAACCCGGGGATATCTGCCTTCTTTTTTCTCAAAAGAAAGAGAGAGAGATCGAAGGATCCTTTCAAGCTTTTCACTTGTAAAATCTCTTGCTTTATTCAGAGCGATGCGTCTCCCATATCTCCTGCTTATTTTATCGCTGAAATACTGTGTATAAAGCGTTGCTTTCATAGTAGAACCGAATTCACAGTTCCATCCTGTCCAGGTCTCGATGTTATCCTGGCAAGACCTGCCTCTGTTTCAATGATAGTTCCTTTATTCATTATATTTCTCTGAACGTAGTGCGGATTGGAAGGATTTTCTTTCACAGTGACAATTTTCATTTTTTGAGATTTGCCACTCTTTGGATCATAAACGTTGGATGTCGTGCAACGCATGAGAATTATCTTTGTGTTGCCGCCATAAACCCTGATGACCTTTCTCGCATCATCTCCTAACCTGGTGAGTGTGGGTTCTCTTCCCGCCTCATATCTTCTCTTCCCACGACTCTTTTTAAGCTTTCCACCTGTAAATTTCTTAGAGGGTTTTCCCTGGTAAATGGTCATACTTATCCCGCATTCCATCTCGTTATTTAAAAAATACTATGTTGGTTTCCGTTTATGCACACAAGAAGATGGCGCATCAACCTGAATTGGTGTTCAATTTTCACTCTCCGTGTTAAGATAGTTAAACGTTCAGTTGAAGTTTGTATTATGGGATAGATAGTTTCCGAGTGATGAGCATTCTCCGACCTAAAGGATTTTTGAAGCAACAAAGCGGTGGAAGATCTTCTGTGAAGGGTTGGTCATTTCACGGGTGGTTCTCATAGATTATCCCTGAACCAAGTTGACCACTCCACATCCGAGAGGAGTATGCTATTCTCGGCATTTCCATATTCTGAGATGTTCCTTTTTATCTTTCTGAGGATGGGAAATATGAAGCTTTCAGAGTACTGAGGAACGAAAAGGGATAACATTGTTAACCTGGCTTTGAAAAGTGTCTGTGTTTCACTGCTTTCCAGGCTTTTGAAATCCTTCCAGGATGTTTGAAGATATCTGTAGATGGTGTCCGTAAACATTCTTATCATGTGCATTTTGGTTATAAAGTTGACATCCGTTGACGTTTTGTGTTCCAGATCCTTTCTCAAGGATGTTTTTTCTTCTGATGACACAGAAACATCAACAATCTTCTTATCAGGTAGAAAGTTCTTGTTATTCAACAGGTCAGGAATCACCCCCGTCTTATCCTCTGAAGGCGTGATTCCCACAAAGAGGGTATCGAAATTGAATCCACTAAGATAGTCTCTCAGAGATTCTGTGCTGTAAAAGGAGATGGATAAATCGTCACGGGTGATCAGGGATACGATCTTCATATTCGTTCTACAATATATTCCATTCAAATAAAATTGTTGCTACACTTTCCCTGAGGTTGTTAACTGACATTTAGGTGATGGAACAAAATTGTAGGAAATTTTGTTCTCTCTGAAAACGAAGAACGCTAAAAAATCTTATACATAATCATCTGCTTTGAATTCGTAGCGGATCAACACTCTGCCCCCGATGGGACGGAAAGAGGTGAGGTAGCCAGAGGGCCTATTGGGAACTTAGACTCTGAGAAAACCTCATATATGCAAGAAATGCAATTCAATAATGCTATCGTTGCAAGTTTCTATCGGTAAAGTATTATATAAATGGGAATTAGGAATTTTGTTCTACAGCTATATTTCTTAGATTAGAGCGGGTATCAGCAAGCCAGGTAATGTGGTTGCATGAAGGTTAGCTAAAGATTCAAAGGGTCAACGATGCGGTCCCGTAAACTTGAAAAATCTAAGCAGTGATAAGCTGATTAAACCGTAAAACACTTTTATTCACCAAAGCATTCACGAGCGTTCAGGGCTCGTGGTGTAAAGGATATCATATGAGCCTCCGGAGCTCAAGATCCGGGTTCGATTCCCGGCGGGCCCGTTTATTCCTCTAGATCCTTGACTAGAATGGATATCATGTCCCTGAACCCTTTGTCCTTGAAAAAACTTGAAGCGATCAGGTTAAGTGTTGGAAATTCAGTAGTGAGGATCTTTATGCCTCTCTGTTTCAATGACCTTATGGCCTCGTTAATCAGCATAGTTCCAAGAGATCGTCTCCTGTACTCGGGCATAATATAGAACTCTGTTATTCTTGCCTCAAGCTTTGGCTCGTAGTATATCCTATGCCTGATATCTATCTTCAATAGGCTTACAATCTTATCCTCGATTTCAGCGATGAGGATGAGAAAGTCCTCTCTATTGTTGATACACTCTTTCAGATATTTCTTAACCTCACTTGAGAAATCATCCCTTACTGAAAAATGCCTATCAAATTCACTGTTCAGAACTTTCAGTCTGTGAAGCATATCTATTATACTGTCAATATCCCTCTCCTCAGCCCATCTAATATCATACTCAGACACAATCATTCACCCGGTAATTTCTTAATCAAGCCATTCTTAAAAAGAGTTTCATAGCTTTTTCTATTTTCGCTAATGATCTGTTCAGCCTCTTTTCTGAAACCCTCTCTGGAATTGGCCTTTCTGGCAAGTCCACTTCTCACACTTTCGTATGCAACCTCAGCTGCCACTATGGGAAAAAGATCGTAATCACTCATCTTTGGGATAATATGTTCTTCTGTCGGATCTTTCACATAATTTGCAATAGCTTCAGACGCCTTTACCATTATATTAAAGTTAACGCCCCTTGACCTAGAATCAAGAACTCCTCTGAAAATAGCCGGAAACACTATACTGTTGTTTATCTGGTTTGGAAAATCACTCCTGCCAGTAGCGACAATATGGGCACCAGCCTCCTTAGCTTTATCGGGCCATATCTCAGGATCAGGGTTTGCAAGTGCAAAAACGATTGGATCCGAACTCATCGATCTGATCCATGCCGGTTTAAGGGTGGTGGGATCTGACTTCGAGGCTGAAATTACAATATCTGCGCCTTTGAAGGCCTTTGAGGGATCCCCCTTCAATCTATCGCCGTTTGTCTTCATGGCAAGTTCATATTTCCAGGGGTGTTTGATCATAAGTTTGTCCATATCGTCCCTTTCAGGTTCTAGGATACCTTTACTATCCACCATAGTTATATTGGACATCCTGAAACCGGCAGCCTCAAGAAGATATGCACTGGCAATATTGGCAGCCCCAGAACCGAAGAGAATGATCCTCGAATCAGTCTTGTTCTTGCCGGTTAGTTTAATAGAGTTCAAAAGACCGGCAAGAATGGCAGAGGCTGTTCCGAGCTGATCGTCATGCCAGACCGGTATGTCTAGTGATTTTTGAAGCTCTCTGAGGATGTAAAAACATTTCGGTGATTCTATATCCTCCAGATTTATGCCACCCAGAGAAGGGGAAATTGCTCTTGATACCTGAACAAACTCTTCACGTGTGGAGACATTAATAGGAATAGGAACAGCGTTAACCCCTCCCAGAAAATTGAACAAGAGTGCCTTTCCCTCCATGACTGCAAGGGCAGCTTCTGGTCCTGTATTTCCCAAACCCAGGGTTCTGGATCCATCAGTGATTATAGCCACAGTGTTCCATCTACCCGTAAGATGAAAGGATTGATCGTGATCCTTCTGAATGACTTTGGAAACCTCCGCGATTCCCGGAGTGTACCAGTATGAGAAATCGGCCATATCAACAATCGGGACTTTCGGAAGGATGCGCATCTTCCCTTTATAAAAACCAGAATACTTCACGGCCAATTTACCAAACAGCATGGTTCTTTCTAATTCATCCATCGTGTTCCTGTACCTTATTCCTCTTCTTTATATAAAGCAGATTCCATACCCCTAAGCAGTTTGCAGTTTAATGTGGGTGTTTTTCATAACGATTTTTAATACGATCTGGATACAGGGTTGTGGGTTTTTTTGAAGATATAAGCGTTTACATAAGAGAGGGCCGGGTTAAAAATCAAGATCAACTTCAGTCGCTGAAGCTCAGATTGGCTAAAAAATATTCCCTTGAGCATATACCCAAGAACTCTGAAATTTTACAGTTTGGTGGTTTTACCAGGAAACAGAGGGAACTGCTGACGATTAAGAAAACTAGAACCATCTCAGGAGTGGCAGTGGTTGCGGCGATGACATCACCAGAACGATGTCCCCACGGAAAATGCATTTACTGCCCCGGGGGAGTTGATGAGAACACTCCTCAATCATACACAGGATATGAACCAGCAGCCCTGCGGGCAAGGATGAATGATTACGATCCTTACTGGCAGGTGTTCAATCGCCTAAAGCAATTGGAAACGATTGGTCATGATACCAGCAAGGTGGATCTCATTGTAATGGGTGGGACATTCACCTCGAGATCTGTGGATTATCAACGCTCCTTTGTTAAGGGATGCCTGGATGGTATGAACAGATATGTTTCACGAACCATCGAGGAATCGATTGGGCTCAATGAAACCTCCGAGAGATCATGTGTTGGTTTGACTGTTGAAACAAAACCAGACTGGTTTTTCGAGAGGGAAATTGATCTTGCCCTGTCATATGGCGCCACAAAGGTTGAGCTTGGAGTGCAGATTGTGAATGAGAGGGTTTTGAGATTAAATAATCGTGGTCACGGAGTTAAGGAGATAGTGCGTGCTACCACTTTAGCAAGAGATGCAGGTTTGAAAATAGTCTTTCATCTGATGCCAGGCATGTTCGGAGCCAGTCCAGATGATGATCAGAGAAGCATTGAGAAAATATTCGGTGATGAAAGATTCAAACCCGATATGCTTAAGATATACCCCACCCTTGTAACGCGCGGAACAGCACTTTACAGACTTTGGAAGGAGGGAAAATATGTTCCACCCGACACCGAAGAGATGGTGGAATTCTTGAGGAAACTGTTGGAGCGCACCCCTCCTTGGGTAAGGATACAACGGGTCCAGAGAGATATACCAATAAGATTCATAGCAGCTGGTGTGAAGAGAAGTGATATTAGGGCTCTAGCTGAAAAACTTCTTGAAAGAGAAGGCGTGAGATCGATGGAAATAAGGTTTCGTGAGGTCAGGGACCGCCTGCTGAACCCCTCAGATATGAGACTGGTTAGGAGAGATTACCTCGCCTCCGGTGGAAGGGAAATATTTCTCAGTTATGAATCTGATATTGCAATTGCTGGATTTCTCCGTCTTCGAATACCCTCAGAAAGTGGACACCGTCAGGAGTTGCTCGATTCGAGTGTTGTTCGCGAACTTAAGGTGTTTGGCAAAGTTGTGCCGGTGGGTCTCAGTACCGAGGCTGAATGGCAGCATAGAGGTTATGGCAGAAAACTCATGGAGGAGGCGGAAAGAATAACTCGAGACGAATTTGATCTCAGTCGAATTGGGGTTATCAGTGGAATAGGTGTGAGGAATTATTTTAGAAAGATCGGATACGATCTTTACGGTCCCTATATGGTTAAAGGCTTGAACCCATGAAGCAATCTTCGGCTATTCATATTATGCCGCATCAGTTATTCGAAAAATGATTGGAAATACCCCTACGGCTTCGCAGGAAAAAAGTTCAAAGAAGAAACCCTTCTAACCGGAGTCTTAGTGGGGATTTATCCGAATGCCCTGTCTCCCGCGTCGCCAAGGCCCGGAACGATGTATCCCATGTCATTCAGCTCATCATCAATTTCAACCGTGTAGATATTAGGAGGATGGTCGAGTGAAAGTACCCTGTTGACGCCATCTTTGCTAGCGATTACGCTGACAATTACTGTAGTCTTGGGGCTACCTTTTGAGCGTACTAATTCAAGCACCTTAAGAACGGTGCTGCCAGTGGCCAGCATCGGATCAGCAATAATCACTGCGTCCTCAGGTTTAATATCCGGTATCTTTGAGTAATAAATATCCACGTCGATCCTGCCCGTATCTCTTTTGAAAGTTCCCTCCTGTCTCTTGGCAACAACAACTCCCTGACGCGCCGCTGGGAATGCCTTTAGCAACCCTTCAACCAAAGGCGTAGCAGCTCTAAGAACGTTTACAATTACGATGTTGTCAAGGTCTTTTATCACCACACCCCGGGCCTTAGAAAGAGGAGTCTCAATCTCAATCTCTGTATGAGTTAGATTGTCTGCAATCTCGTAACCCAACAACCTACCAAGTCTCACCATACTCTTTCTGAAGCTGATCTGATCAGTGTCCTTTGAACGCAGAACCGTAAGAATCGATCTCGCAAGCGGTTTATTGAGAACGTTTAGCAACATTAAGGGAAAAGCTCATCGGTCCTTAAAAAATGTTGTTTTGGTTAATTCGGAAAAATTTCCATTTCCCTTTAACACAGATAGCTGAGGTTGATAAAATCTAAAGAAGGGAGAATTGGATACACCGGTATTACTGTTTTCTGAGAATCTCGGAATACAATCAGAAAGGTTTATTTGCATTACAGATTAGACCAACCTTTGAATAGGAGCAATCCTTCTCATCAAGCTCGTCCCGTCAGAGTTACTAGATGCAATGCATCTTGAAACAGGAACATCAATGCTTCATCTGAACAACTTGTAATGGCTTCTATTTTCTACCTCCATGCTCTATCCAAGAGATTCAGAGGAAGAAAGAGACAGATGCTAATAAATGATAGTGTGATAGCGAGAAAAACGATATGCTCAAAAGATAAGAAGCTAAGTAGAGGGGGTTTGGGTAGCGTAGTGAGCGGTGCTCAACATCAGTAACAACTGTTGCTCTATTATGTCAGATTGTGCCCTGAAGTTTAATTCTTGTTCCATTGATACGTCTGCTAATATATACGTGAAGATAGGGAGATTATATCTCCGCATAGAGCTGTTGCTAATTTGATGTAACCTGTCACTTCATTACGATTATGCAAGAGAGCAAACATAAACATGTTGTATTAATGGTTGACCGTAACCTCATCGTCGGAGGTCTGGGACTTCTTCTTTCGAGCGGAAAAACGAAGCATCATTTCCGTTCTTGGATTTTATCTTCACACATGAAGAAAAGACAGGATGGTATGCGCACGATGAATGAAAATGAGGGGTATGAGGGGATATAAATTGTACCAGCGACTGTTAACATCACGATAACATCTGTTTGACATAAATATTGTAACCAATGCGGAGGGCCGGATTCGAACCGGCGAACCCCTGCGGGAATGGACCCTGAATCCATCGCCTTTGACCTAGCTCGACAACCTCCGCTCTGCAAGACCGGATAGCCATATTGTATATGAAATATTCCTGAAATCAGACCATGTTAGATAGTCAGTATTTGGTGGAATAATTAACCAATGTTAGAAGCATGGAAGGTGGAGGATTTATGTTACAGCTCATCCGAACGTTTTATGAACCGTTTCTAAATAAAACCCGCATGTGTCAGTTTTTTGAAATGAGAAACAAGATGTTAGTAAAACACTGCAAAGAGGGAAAATAAAATCAGCTATACGGTGTTGACTGTATTATGAAAGCAGCGATAATAACTATAGGTAACGAGATTTTAAAGGGGCGTACAGTTAACACGAATATGTCAGAAATAGGAAAATTTCTTTCCAGCCTAGGTTTTGTTGTTGTTAGGGGTTTAATTGTTCCGGACATCCCCGAAGAAATAGGATGGGCTTTCAGGAACGCTCTATCTGTGGCCGATCTGATTATTTCATCCGGCGGTCTGGGCCCGACTTTTGATGATATGACTGTGGAATCTTTTTCCAGAGAATTTGGCCTTACTCTTTCTATTGATCAAAGATCCTATGAAGCCATAAGGGAAAGGTATTCAAAGATGGGTCTCCCACTAACACCTGAACGGGAAAAAATGGCAAAGATACCGTATGGATCAAAAGCTCTGCTAAACAGTGTTGGAAGTGCACCTGGCGTATTTTACAAAATGGATGAGAAGTCAATCTTCATTCTGCCGGGGGTACCACGCGAGATGAGGTCAATGTTGCCACAGGTCGCTTCTTTCATCGGCTCCACCAATTTCACTTACGTGGAGTCTTCGGATATAATTGATGGTATCCCTGAAAGTTCTGTAGCTCCAGTTATCAGGGAACTTATGGCCAAGTATGGTAAAGAGGTATACATAAAGAGTCATCCAGATATAAACAGAAAGGGAGAGTCTACCATAGAAATTGAAGTTTCCATGATCACTGAAAATAAGGATTACGGAGAAAAATTGGTCCGCAGGGTACTGGATGACCTGAAGCGAAGGATTGATGATATGAAGAACCATTAGTTCTGCATCACAATGATTGTTTTCAAATAATTATGGTTGTGATACCCTGGCCTTATTGGGGGAGCCAACAGATTTCTTGATGACCAAACAAGAACTTCCGGTCGTGTTTCTCAAAGGACCTTGGATGGAAAGTTCTGAGTTGAGCAGAAATTCGCGCAACTAACATTTTAAATGCAAGGAGGTATGAAATGTATTTCAACACAGAGTTTTGAAACGAATTCTGAAAAGATGGGATTTTACCGTCTTTATCGTGATTATTTAAGCTGTATCCTGTCAGGATTGCAGATCGGTATTTACTGGGAAGAATATTGGTACAGTTGTGGGTGAGCTCTTTCATCATTACGCCCCCAGTTAAAAACGAAATACATAGGTACCATTTAGAATTACAGTACGTTAAGCTATGAACGATGGTGGCCCCACTGACGCCAAGATTGACAGAGGTTTTAAAACACTTCTTCTCTCAAGAATATTCAGAAGTGTATCAATAATCTATGTAACCATTTCACTCCCCCTTTTTCTGCTTGATTTGAACATCCAGATTGAGTATGTGGGGATCATATTCTTCGGAATGATTTCTGTATCGTCCTTGTTGAGCCTCGTATCCGGTATGATCGGTGATAGAATTGGTTATAGGTATTCCCTGATAATTGCAGACATTCCTCTGTTATTCATAAGCCTCGTTCTCTCTCTCGTGCACAATGTTGAGATTATAGAGATTGCGGTCATTCTTGGAGGAGTTGGTGGAGTAGCGGGAGGTTTGAGGGGAGTCTTTGCGCCCGGAATGCTTGCAATGATAGCCAAAAACTGGACCGGTACGCAAAAAAGAATCTCTAGGATGGGCCTTATAATGTTCTCAGGTTCACTGGCTTCAATTGCAGGATCTCTATTCTTATATGCGGGGCATTTTCTTCTTCCGGGTTACAAGAGTGTGACGATATTCAGGACATTTTACTTACTTATGGCCCTCTTTGCCTTCTTCTCAATACTTTTCGTGGCACTCACTCCTGAGCGAAAATCGGAAAAAAAAGAGACCCTTTTAATGAAGCGTTCAAGTGGTACCCACACGGGTAAGGTTTTTCTCACAAACTTAATACAGGGATCCGGAATAGGGATGGGTCTCGTTCTCCTGCCTGCCTGGTTGAGAATAAGATTCTCTTTGCCGAACTATGAAATTGGTTTGATTTTTACATTCTCATATGTGGCAACTGCGCTCGGTTCATACATCTCCGCTCGTAGGATCTATAAAAAGCCAGTTATCTATTATGGCTCTCTGACCCGGGTTGTTCAGGGAATAATGCTTATTGTAATGGCCTTTCTTCCCCTCAGCGTTCTGGTTGCCGTTGCCTTCGCGGTGAGGCAATTTTTCGGAGGCTTCGGAGCTCCAATAAGATCCGCTATAAACATAGGCGGTATCGAAAGACAGGATCTGGGCACAGCATCAAGTATTCAGGGACTTGGAATGAGAGCTTCTCAGGGTTCTTCAGCCGGGGCAGGTTTCCTCATAAAAGTATCCCTCCCGTTACCGGTCTTTCTTGGAGGGGTCCTGCAGGTTATAGCAGGGTACGTTTACTTTAAACTGTTAAAAGAGAAATAGAATGACCATTTTGTTATATTTATCCTATCTATCTGATTATGGCAGTGTGGCAGAGGGCAAATTTTAAGTACAGTATAAAGCATAAAGTTTAGCGATGAATAATCGCCATATAGCCATAATTGTTATAGCTGTGGCACTCTTAATGATGTTAACATCATTAGGGGGGTTCACCGCTGCCAAGAAGAATGTTGTTCAACAGGAGTACTATCTGCCCTCTAACGTTGGAGGGCAGGTTGTTCCAGGAATGCACCACGTGAAACCGATCTCAGGCAATAAGATCCTGCACGTCCTAGTTTCCCTGAAATTCAGAAACCAGGCTCTTCTTAGCGATATCCTGGGCGAACTGCAGAATCCCTCGTCTCCGATGTATCATCACTATCTTACATCGGGAGAGTTTAGAGCGCTGTTCTCTCCGAGTGTGGATACTTACTATGGGTTGGTTCAGTATTTCCAGGAGCACGGTTTTATCGTCAGCACTTATAACGACAGAATATCAATTGGGCTGGTGGGTACCGCTTCACTTTTTGAGCATGCATTTGGTGTTCATCTCTATACGGGTATCCTGAACGGCAGGAACGTTTATGCCCCAGAGGGAGTGATTCATCTTGGCACTCCACTTGCTGCAAGCATATCAAACGTTGTTGGCCTCAACACCCTCTTTACTGCAACTATATCCCCTCTGTTCACCGGTTCAGGTTCCTCTGAACTCCTTTATGGTGCAGATATGCAGGTTGCTTACCAACTCAACCAGCTGTACCAGAAATATGGATACCCTACCAACGTTACAATAGCCACCATACTCTGGTCTGGAACTGACTCCTCCGGTGCAAGCGTTGCTCCTTATGTTCCATCTGATATATCATATTATTTCAATCACAATTTGCCTGCTGGTGAGCCTAAACCAATTGTTTATGGTTATCCGATTGGTGGTGCGCCGGCACCAGGCCCATCTGCAGCAAATGATAATTCCCAGGCAAATTTTGAGAGCACCCTGGATCTCGAGATGGCCGGTTCTACCGCCCCAGGGTCTCACGTTGTTGAGGTATACGGTCCTAGCGCTACTGAAACATATCTTGACCAGGCTTTTGCAGCTGTCCTTAATCCTTCATACAACACTTCAGTCGACACCGCGCTTTCTCACGTTGTTGCAATTTCCAACTCGTGGGGTGGTACTGACACAAATGACTCCACATGGATGCAGTATGAGCAGGAGGCTGCCGCCAGAGGAATTACGGTGCTAGCATCATCCGGAGATTCTGGTAACTCCAACAGCGCTGCTCCGAGTTTCCCGGCTACCATGGCATACAACACCTTTGGAACTCTTGCCGTGGGTGGTGCAGCAATGCAGTTAACCGGTACAACGTCCACAGATGGTTCTGGTACCACAGGTATTCAAACGCAATCAGTATGGTACAACACACCCCAGTCCGGTGATGGTTCTCAGGGAGGTGTAAGTTCTATATTCAGTGAACCTTCCTGGCAACTTAACAGCGCCGATGCGAATTCAGTGATCACTGGAGCCTCTTCTATTACAGGTGTTTCATCTGGGCGAGGCACGCCAGATGTAGCTGGTGATGGTGCGAATATGGAAATCTACATCACGTACAATGGAGCCTCAAGCTATCAGGAGCTCTGGGGTACCAGTGTTGCCTCCCCTCTCGTTGCAGGCGTGGTTGCAACCCTAGATCACTCTGCTGGGTCAAATGAAGGATTCATGAATCCGCTTATATACAGAATGGCCCAGGCAGAATACAATGGAAGCTATTCTGGTTCTCTTCCATTTTACTTCATTAAGAATGGATCCAATGCAGATTTCAGTGCCACTAACGGATACAGCTTGGTGGTCGGATGGGGAAGTATAAACGCCTACAATTTCCTTGTCGACCAGTCATCTGGGGTTCCGGCCCCAGCACCGTCACCCACTCCAACTTCCAGCAACAAGATTTACTCCCAGGTCAATGCCACCTCCTCTAACATATACACATATGGGCTTCCAGAGGCTGAGGAGTTCAGTGTCGGTTCATCAAGCGCGCAGGTTAATTATATAGTGCTTTACCTATCAGGATCAGGTACCGTTCAGGTTGGAATAGGTACATCTCTCTGGGGCGATCAAGTTCTTCCATGGCAATCTGTTACGGTCACCAGCGCCTCGAATTGGTACAACATAACGTTCCCGACTGTTTCATTGAACGGAGGTACCAACTACTACCTAACCGTGGAAGGATCTGGGTCTGTTAGCTGGGGCTATACAGGAAGCAGCTCTGCCACGGTAGACCTGAACGCTCTTCAGGACTACTGGTATTCCAGCCCACCCAGTAATGGGCTTCCATCAGGAACGCCATCAAGTGATAATTCCTATCCCGATATCTATACGGTTGGGTACCATTCAACGAGTGCTCCCGTAACTGTTTCGAAGTACACTGTTTCAGCCACCGAATCCGGTTTGCCATCCGGTACGACATGGTACTTTAACATCTCTGGTGTTACCTCCCTGAGTGGTACCGGTACAACCCTCAGCACGAGCCTTGCAAATGGATCATACAGCTACACCGTTTCAACTGTGAATAAGGAGTACGCACCATCTCCAGGAAGTGGAACATTATCTGTGGCTGGAGCCGCAACTTCCGTATCAATCAGCTTCTCACCTGTAACTTATGCTGTCAATTTCAAGGAAACTGGTCTTTCCTCGGGGACTAGCTGGTCAGTGACATTCAACGGACAGAAGAAGAGCGGCACAGGTAGCACGATCTCTTTCTCAGCTTCTAATGGAACATATTCATACACCGTGGGTTCTGTCAGTGGATATACTGCTTCCCCATCTTCTGGGTCCGTTTCGGTCTCTGGGGCTGCTGTTTCCAAAACGATAACCTTCACTGCTGTTAGCAACACTCAACCGAACGGGTTCTGGGCAGAGGTCACTGCCACTTCGGCAAACACCTATTTTTACACCTTACCAGAGGCTGAAGAATTCACCGTCGGATCATCAAACGAGATGGTAAACGTCGTTCTGCTGTTCCTTGAGGGCTCAGGTACAATCACCGTTGGTATAGGAACGTCTCCATTCGTCTCAAACGTCCTTTCAAACATAACCATAACGGTCAATGAGCCGAGTACCGGCGGCTGGTATAACCTAACTTTTCCAGCGGTCTCTCTCACCGGAGGGACGCACTATTTCTTGAATCTCAATGAACCGTCAGGAAGCGGAAATGTTCAGTGGGGATACACAAGCTCACCAAGCACGGATGTAAATGCACTTCAGGATTACTGGTTCTCTGGATCAACGATGTACAATGATAACAGCTACCCCAACTTGTTCAAAGTTGGCTATAATTCCGCTGCCGTCATAACCGCATTTGGTTCTATCAGTTATGCGAGCAATCTTCCAGGATTATCTTCAGCTGATCTTACAGTGAGTGCTCAGCTCTAGGACAATGAATAATCCCATTTTTTAAGTTAAAAAATTTATTTTTAACCCCATCTGTTTATTACCTCTTTTTATCATCGGATAAGAGTAGCCTGATCTCATAGTTCCATTGAAGTGTTGTTTCCCGCAATCAGAGATGTTTGACTTAAGTCTATCTCCGAAATAATTATGTATGTCAATGCGCTAGCATTTATCATGACAGACGATTTTTACAAGTATAGGCTCACCATAGGGGCCCTTCTGAAAAGTGCGGTAAGACGTAACCCAAACCAGGAGATAGCGTATCAGGACAAATATACCCTTAGTTATGCCGAGTTTCGGCGTAAGGTTGAAAACTTTGCTAGGTCATTGATCAAGTTAGGCGTGTCGAAGGGGGATGTTGTCGCCGTGCTTGACTGGGATACGGATAGGTACCTCATAGCATATTATGCTGTCCCGATGATTGGAGCCATACTCCACACCGTAAATATACGTTATCCTCCGGAGTTGATATACTATACCATGAAGGATGCCGAGGACAAGTATGTAATAATCAGGGATGAATTCGTTCCAATAATTGAAAAGAATGCTGAACTTTTCAATTTCATCCAGGGCTGGATAGTATATTCGGAATCAGGGTCGTTCAGCACGAAGCTCGATCCCGTCTATAATTTTGATACGATGGCGGGAGATGATAGTCTCCAGCACATAGAGATTCCCGATGTAGAGGAGGATGATGTGGCAACCATTTTCTTTACCTCCGGAACAACTGGCCTACCGAAAGGAGTAACCTTCACACATAGAAATCTTGTTTTACATTCTCTAATGCTGGCAGCCAGTATCTCCGATGAACCAATGTCTATCAGGGCAACCGATGCGGTTATGGCACTGGTTCCGATGTTTCATGTTCATTCTTGGGGATTTCCTTACTGGGTGTTACTGAAAGGAAGTAAATATGTGCTTCCTGGGAGGTACGATTATGGAAAAATACTTCACCTGATTAAGGATCATAATGTGAAGATCAGTGCGATGGTACCTCCTATATTATACCTGTTGCTTAGTGAGCCGGAGGCTGCTACCATCTTACCTCAGTGCGGCCTGAGAGCTGTTATCGGTGGAGCTGCTCTCACAGAGGGTCTTGCCAGAAAGGCAGAGAGTGTGGGGGTTTCCCTGATAAGCGGTTATGGTCTCTCGGAGACCGCCCCGGTGCTAACCCTGGCCACATATAACAGAGATGTGCTGGATCTTCCCGAGGAAGAGAAATTCAAGTATAGGCTCAAGACCGGTGTTCCCACCTATCTTGTGGACCTGAGGGTTGTAGACGAAAACATGAACGATGTACCTCACGATTCGAAATCGATTGGTGAGATAGTGGTTAGATCTCCATGGTTGACCAGAGCTTACTGGAAAAATGAGAAGGGTACGCAGGATCTCTGGAGAGGAGGTTGGCTGCACACCGGTGATCTCGGTGTTGTTGACAATCTGGGTTATGTGACCCTTGTTGACAGGGAAAAAGATGCGGTGAAGTCTGGTGGAGAATTCATACCATCGCTATTGCTCGAGGACGTTATCAGTACCATTAAAGGTATAAACGAAGTTGCTGTGGTTGCAAAACAGGACGAGAAATGGGGAGAAAGACCTGTTGCTTTCTACTCCTCTTCGGAGGCGCTCGATGAAAATTTCATCAGAGGCGAGTTGATGAAGATGGTCGATGTCGGCAGGATAAGCAAGTTCTGGATCCCTGATAACTTTATCCGCGTTGAGACCTTCGATAGAACCAGCACAGGAAAGATCGATAAAAAACCGCTGAAGGAGAGGGTAAAAAACCTCTAATCTATCTCTAAACCTTGATTTTTACATTTTTTATTTTTATAAAGATGTTTGAGGCATTAAGGAGCAGTATGGTTCCTGTGCTTCAGGATGAATGTGCAAGGACTCCTCTCAATGAGAATCCCGAGCCTTATCATGCCTATGGCAGAACAACGGTTCTTTTTCCACGGTCATTGCATTTTATTTTACACTCCCAGAAACGCACATATGCGATATACTGTGATATGTTAATATACTGGATCCGATCAGTTAAGTTATCTCCAAATCTTTTCCTGCTATCATGGACTCCATATCACACATCACATACTGGATACGGGAATTTTGATCCTCTCAAAAAATCCATTAAGATGTTCGCCCCTTCCTGATGATCAGGCTTGATCTCCTTTATGCCCCCACAGATCCTCTAAACCTAGAAGTCTCCTGAACAGTTCCTCCGAACCTATAGAATCTAAATGAATGGAGCTTATCTTCCACCCAAAGAGTTCAAAAGATCTATATTTTCATATTTCCAATGAGCGTCACTCTCGCTCTTCAATTGTAAGGAAACTTTAATATTGTAAAGTAAACTTACCCATTCTATGAAGAACACACAGAAAATCATCGCTCTCGTGATAACAATAATAGTTGTTGCAAGCGGTGTTGCATACTTTGTGATCGAGAATAGCAGCTCTGCAAAATCCATCAACGCATCTGGTAATATTACCGTGACCGATTCTCTTGGGAGGTCATTCACCTTTGCACATCCCGTGCACAAAATTGTATCGATAGATCCTTCAGCTGTGGTCACACTTTATGCACTGGGAGCGTATCACGATCTCGTTGGTGGTAGCCAGTTTGATTACTACCCTCCAAACTCAACCAAGCAGATTCCCAATGTAGGTGATTATTATGGTATAAACACAGAAGAGATTCTCAATTTAAGTCCTCAGGTGGTTTTAACTTATGGAGATTCTCTTTCGAAGGATGCTGCCTATATCAACAACACACTCCATATACCTGTTCTCGTCGACAATCCTAACAGTTTCAGTGCCATAGAGAATATGACAACGATGCTGGGAAGGCTCACCGGGACGGTAGCTAACGCGACAAAAATCAACAACTGGATGAACCAATCTATCTCAACACTAGAAAACCAGACTAAGAACATCACATATAACTACAGTGTATTCTATCTCCTGAGCACCTATGGTGGTTACTGGACCGCCGGCAACGGTACGTTCATTAATTCCATCTTTAAGTACGCTCATCTACACAATATCGCCAGCAAGAATGGATATTTTACTATGTCAGCTGAAAATATTGTTAGTTCAAACCCTCAGGTCATATTCTTCAGCCAGTATGAGAAGTTCTCGGCAGTTGATAGAGAGCCATTCAACAGCACATCTGCATTCTACAACAACAGGATATATCCCATATTCAACGATAACTTCTTCAATCAACCAGATTTCAGGGTTATTTACGCACTCTGGTGGGTTATCTCTACAGTTTATCCCGGAACTCAGGCCCATATCCCTCCATTTCCCATAAAACTGAAATATCCGCCCACAACAGGGTTCTAGATATGTCGTTCCGATTAGGGGAAATAAAGGGATTGCTGACTCTTCGGATTTCATTGAAACTTACCTCCCTAATATTTATATTGGCAGCCGTTGGATTCTTTTCAATATTTATCGGTCCGGTGAAGCTACCCATCCGATCGGTTCTGGATATTTTCCAGTATCAGTTCCTGGGAACCCACCCAGCAAGAGGATCTTCTCTCTTTCTGGATTACACCATAGTGTACTATGTTCGAGAGCCACAGATATTGGCTGCCATAATAGTTGGAGCTTCACTCGGAATAGGCGGTGCGGTCGTGCAAAGTATATTCAGGAATCCCATCACCGAACCGTATATCATTGGGATTTCAAGTGGGGCGGCCCTGGGTGCGGTTATGGCCATAGGTTACAACATCTTAATATTCGGATTTTATACTGTCCAAATCCTCGCTTTTCTGAGTTCTCTAACAGTGGTGTCCTTGATCTATTTTATGTCAGTAAGACGATCTCGCGTACCTATCACGTATTTTCTTCTGATAGGAATTTCTGTATCCTTGTTGATCTCTGCTGTGGTGGCGTATGTGATGATCACAAATACCAGACTGGCAGGAGAATCAGAGATTCTCTCATGGCTGATGGGATCCCTTCAGGCTATTGGATGGAAGGAACTGATTCCTGTATCCGGTATCATTGCCGTAACTTCTCTCATTAATCTCAGTATGTCCCGAGAGCTTGATGCCATTCAAATGGGGGAGGATCATGCCTCCTCCGTGGGTGTTAGGGTTGAACTCGTAAAAAGAGTGGGAATAATTTCAACAACCCTTGGAGTATCGGCTGCAGTTTCCATAAGTGGGCTTATAGGATTCGTAGGTCTTATCATGCCTCACGTGGCCAGATTGATCTTTGGTGGATCAAACAAGCTGGTATTGCCCGCATCGGCAATTCTTGGTGCTATATTCCTGTTACTCGCTGATGATGTATCTAGAGTGATAATATCACAGCAGGTTGTTCCGGTGGGTATAATCACAAGTTTTGTCGGTGTCCCGGTATTCATGGTACTTCTCAGGAGGTTGGCATTTGGGTATTATGAAAATTGAATTTAATAATCTGCAATTTAACAATGGGAGATTTTCACTCGAAATAGAATCGATGAACCTAAGATCGAGAGTAATTGGAATACTTGGTCCAAATGGTGCAGGCAAGAGCACGCTCCTGAAATTGATTGACGGCATACTCCATCCATCAAAAGGTTCCCTGAAAATTAATGGTTATGAGATAAGCAAAGTCGAGCCCAGGCGACGGGCACGGTTAGTGAGCTATCTTCCCCAGGAGATCCCCAATCCATTCGTCTTCAAGGCCATCGATGTGGTCAGAATTTATGGATATTCCAATCATGGGAGCGATGAGTTAGCATTCAACGCACTTAAATCTCTCGGGATCTCAGACCTAGCTTTTGTTGATTTCAACCATATGAGTGGCGGTGAAAGGAGGCTTGTTATGCTTGCCGGCCTTATTTATCAAAATTCAAACCTGATTCTGATGGATGAACCCGAATCTTTTCTGGATATCGCTCACAAGGTTATCTTACGAGAGGCCATCAAGTCACTTGTGAGAGATGGCAAACAGATAATAATCGTCCTTCACGACCTGGGTGATCTGATCAGATTAACGGACGAGATAGTGATGATGAAAAAGGGGCGGGTGCTCTACCACGGTTCGACTCATGAGGTAATCAACGAGAGGACCCTGAGCGATATCTTTTCCTTGCCCTTTAAACATAGATCGGTAACAGATACTTATGAATTCTATCCTGCGGACTTTGATGAATGAGATAAAGTTGACCCGAATTGATAAGGCTAATTATAAATCAACCCTGTGATTAAAATATCCTTGAGAGGAGAAACATATCGTGGAACTGATCATCCTGAAAGAATGCGCTTCTTTCATACCCCTCAACTACGAACCCGTTCTTCAGAAGAACCCGCAAAGAGCGCAAATTGAAGGATAAAACCTTTGAGTATATTCTCTTCAGATTGAGTTCTTCCTTCGCAAAGGAAAGGACCAGTTTCGTTGCTTCAGTGGCAATCCCATGATTCCAATATTCTTTACCAATCCAGTAACCCAAGTGCGCGTTGCGATCGACCCAGTTGATATCCGAAAGCCCAATGAAACCGGTCAAAACACCTTCTTTTATTATCATGAAATCAATGATGAAGGGAGCACCATCCGATCTACTCGAACTGAGGAACTCGATGGCATCATTCTTCGTATAGGGATAAGGGAAAGAATGCGATCCGATCATTCTCTTAATCTCCCTGTTGTTAGCAAGTGCGGAGACTATGTCAGGATCTGCTTCTTGCAGCTCGTCAGAAAGTATAACACTCTCCCCAACCAATCTCATCGCTGTGAATCACCACCTTTCTTAAATATCTTGATAGACAGCTAACGGAATTGTTTCTCTCCTTTGTATAATTCTCCTTGATAGATGTTAGAGGGTGCACAATTTCCAGCCACTAAAAAATGAAATATTGTTTCTGGACATTAGGGGTATTATAAATGCCAGGATTGATCCGGAGAAATGTCCTAGAGAACTATATTTTATGAATGCACGATTCTTGAGGGACACAACGTGGTTCTGCTGCCCTAAAGATTCCATGGAATATTTCCCCCTATTATTTTAGGTATCATTATAATAAGTTATCCGATGATATCCGATCGGTGGTAAAATGCCTGGAAAGATATCTATTTTGATGGTATCCGGCACAATAGACAAGTTGATGGCTGGTGCTGTGATCACGTCAGGGGCCGTTGCCAACGACATGGAGATAAATGTGTTTTTCAGCTTCTTCGGCCTGCTGAACCTGAAGAAGGACAACTCCTTTCCGCAGACTCTCAGTTATGAGGGCGTTCCCATGACCGACCAGATGATGAAGGTCCTTAAAGAAAAGAACGTCCCCTCCTGGCTTGATATGCTTAAGAACGCAAAGGAAACTGGGAACGTCAAGGTGTATGGATGTGCATTAATGGCAGATCTCCTCGGTGTTAAGAAGGATGACCTGGATCCTATAGTGGATGACATAGTAGGAGTTGGAGAGTTTGTATCGATGGCAGAAGGAGGACAAATACTTTTCATATGAGGTGAAAAGATGACTGATGAGGTAAAACCTGATAAGGTTGTGGATGCAAGGGGGGCTTTTTGCCCTGGACCATTAATGGAATTAATCAAGGCATACAAACAGGCAAAGGTAGGAGATGTTATTTCAGTGTATTCGACCGATTCCGGGACGAAGAAGGATGCCCCTGCGTGGATTAAAAAATCTGGAAATGAACTCATAGGCGTCTATGATCGCGATGGCTACGTAGAGATAGTCATGAAGAAAAGCAAGTGAAGCTTCTCAAGTTAGAATATACTACGTCTAATTTTTTATATTTTTTTAACAGAATTAAATCTCAACTGAGCGATACTTTTTTTGGATCTTCTGAACATATCCTGTGAAGATTTTGGATCGCAAGCAACAAGAAAAAAGATGATTTGTGGCCGGTTTCGGGATTTCATCTCTGGATCCACATATAAGATGAGAGACTGTCCTTGAGACTGTTTGTTCGGCTGTTTTAGCTTCACCTTTTCGAGTACACACATCAACACGATCCCGAAGAGGATCTTATTTATAAAAGTGCATTTAAATACATGCTATCAATGGTCGAATGCATCCTGGATCTGCTTTTTTGTTTATATAGATAAACTGCGTACATGCACGGGATAAACAGTTAACTACTGGAGGAAACAATAACAGCTTTCGATCTTCTTGCGAGTGCACAGTTAGGGTGTTGTTTTTACCGCCTCTTCCCTGTTCCTCTAACAAATCTATCATATTGGTGGTACAGGTATATCAGAAAAGAAAGCCTCGTCAATCTATGCTTTTTTGACCATTCTATCTGCTTTGATATGTATGCCAGATGGCTGTCTGATGTTGTATTTTTAGCGTATGGTTTTCCA
>WAQW01000059.1 GCA_015520045.1 Thermoplasmata archaeon
ATATTTTTCCAAAATTCAATAACCTACCGATTGAGAACGGCCTGATTTTTAGGCTAAAAACTCAACTGCTATTTTCCATTCTGCTTGAAGCGGATAAGGCCTTTCTAGCCGTAAAAGAACCCCAAAAATACATAGAACTGAAGAGAAAGCAATGGATGGCCAAATGGATTGATAAAAAGATTGGTAGGCCAGAGGATACCCCAGTTAATAAGATACGTCAATCAATAAGAGCCGATGTTGAGAAGAAGATTGAGAAAATTGAGGAACCGGGTATTTTCAGTTTAACATTACCTACAGGCAGTGGTAAAACATTGCTCGCTGCAACATGGTTGTTAAAGCTAAGGGAGAAAAGATGTGAAAAAGGGGCATGTCCGAGGATAATAGTAGTTCTCCCATTCTTATCTATAATAGACCAAACAGTAAAAGAGTATGAATCGATTCTAAGGATGGGGGGCCAAAAATCTGATGGTTCATGGCTATTACAAAGCCATTCTCTGTCCGATAGGAAATACAAGAAGGGGCTAGAGGAAGGGTCTGAATACTTTTTTATTGATACCTGGAGAACGGAAGTGATTATAACCACTTACGATCAGTTCTTAATGGTGCTGATGGATCCGAGAGCAAGATATCAAATGAGATTCCACAATCTATGTGATTCTCTTATAGTGGTGGATGAAGTACAGTCACTTCCCTATAAACTCTGGAAACCGCTGGAAGGAGTATTAAAAGGTCTTGTAAAAGTATGTAATAGTAGCATCTTATTGATGTCTGCTACCTTACCCTCTATTATCCCGGACGCAAAGCCTCTTGTTGAGGATTATTTGGATTATTTTGAGGCTTTTAACCGTTACAGAATAGAATTCAGACTTGATGAAAAGATTACGATAGAAGATTTTGCTGATGTTGTCTTTAGTCGTCGTGATGAATGGCTCGAAGAAGGAAAACGAGTACTTATAACTCTAAATACTCGCGGAAGCGCAAGATATATACGTGATAAACTAGAGGAGGGCTGGCCAAAGGACTATTCTGAGATTCCTTTGCTTTTTATCAGTGCCGATGTAACTCCCAAAGATAGAGCGAAGAAAATAGAAATCATCAAGAAAAATAAGCCCTGCATTGTCGTTTCAACGCAATCTATCGAAGCGGGGGTGGATATAGATATGGATCACGTAATCCGTGATTTTGCGCCTTTTGATAGTATAATTCAGATCGCAGGGCGATGTAACCGAAATAGCAAAAAAGAGCAAGGGACCGTCGAAATAGTTGATATAACCAATGAAAAAGGTCGGCGATATTCTGAAATGATATATGATGGCGTTCATTTGCAAGTCACTCGAGAGGTGATAGAAAATAAAACAGAGATAGAGGAGAAGGAGATCCTGCCTCTTGCAAATAGTTATTTTAATTTGCTAGCGGAGAGAAAAGATACAGGAAGAAAATATCTCGAGAACCTTGTGAGGTGGCAAA
Source organism: Thermoplasmata archaeon (assembly GCA_015520045.1). Classification (GTDB taxonomy): domain Archaea; phylum Thermoplasmatota; class Thermoplasmata; order Thermoplasmatales; family Thermoplasmataceae; genus WAQW01. Next base: position 1,468 of record WAQW01000059.1, read on the forward strand.
TGGACATATCTGTGCGAGAACTTCTAAGAGGAAAAGAAAGGGAAAAATACACATTTCTTGTACTTGAGCAAGATAAAGGACTGAAAGAGGAGATGAAAAAGGCTAACGAGATAGAAAATCGGTGGAAACGACGTGAAGCATGGAGAGCGCTTGCAGGAAGAATAGCAAATATCTCAGTTAGTGTGTATGCTAAACGTGAATTCGTACCTGAAACTATCGCTGAAAAATATCTAGGTCAATGGATTCTGAGAGATGGTTTCTATTCCTCGGAACGTGGCTTGGATTTGCCTCAGAACGGTAGTTATGAATTCATTGAATGAGGTGGGGAAGGAGATGATTAACGAATATTTTCCCACGGGCCTAGATTCTTTCTACCTTTACTCTTGCCCTGTCCTTGCTTGGCTTTGGGTTCACGGTCAGCTAGTGATCCCTCAAAGAAACGAATACATTATTAGTGGAAGAGAACTTGACAAGCGTCGCTTCTCAAACAAGCGATCTTTGGACCTTTCTCCCTATGGTAAATGCGACTGGGTAACGGGTACCCAGACAGAACCCGTTATACATGAAGGCTCCAGGAGTAAATTTCACAATGAGCCGAAAAGAGCACAGCTAAGACATTACCTATGGGCAGCTAAAAAGCTTTACAACATAGACGCTACGGGACTTTTACACCTCAGGAAAGGGAGGGTAGAGGTGGTTGAACCTGATCATGAGAGGGTTGAGGACGACCACAGACGGATAATAGAACTGCTTGATGCTCCTATGCCCGAACCTAAGAGGATCCCTATATGCAGGGGATGCACAAACAAAGACTGGTGCTGGCCATGAAAGATTACTATGTATTCCAGGAATGCAAACTGGATGCGGATGAGAAGGTTCTCAGGGTTACCGGTAAAGCTGCGAGAAGGCTTCCAGTGGAGGAGATAGCGGGCCTCCATCTGTTGTCCGGATTCACATTGACCAGTGGGGTTCTGGAACTTGCGGCAAAGCACAATATACCCCTGCACTTTTACAGCTATTATGGAACATATAGGGGTACGTTTTTCCCTCCTCCTATTGAACCAACCGGATCCATAATAATCAGCCAGATAAACAGCATAATGGATGAGAAAAACAAGGTTCTCATCGCAAGATCCATACTGAGGGCAGCCAACGATGCAGCATCAAAGCTCTTAGAACCTTTTGGCATGAATTATACGATGGATCTCCAGAGCAATACTGTGGAAGATCTGCTCCTGGAGGAAGCACGGTTCAGGAAGGAGTACTACGCCCTTCTTGACACAGTTTTACCTCCTTTCTGGAGTATAATAAAAAGAGAGAGAAGGCCGCCAAGAAGGCCGGCAGATGCGATACTAAGCTATGCCAATGGAATACTGTATGCAAAAACAGCTGGCTGGATACACCGTGCCGGTCTCGATCCAAGGATAAGCTATCTGCACGGTCAAAAAAGAGCCAGCAACCCTCTGGCTTTGGATCTTTCTGAGATCATGAAACCTTCCATTTCAGAGGCCATTTTGCTTGAAATAGCTGCATCAGGAACAGAAAGGGGGATCATAACGGAGGTAGGAAACGGAGTTTACCTGAATGAGAAGGGAAGGAAAATGGTGATCAGGTTCGTTGAAGGTATACTTTCCAGATCCGTTAGGTGCGTAAATTGTGGAAGAACGGATACCGCCCAAACATGGGGAATGACCATTCCCAGGAAGCTTCATAGGGCACTTGTAACTGGTAAAGAGCCAGAATTCCCGGTGATAGAATGTACGTTATCGTCGCGTACGATTCAGATCCTGAAGAGAGGAAGAATATACGTTCCATAGTAATCCCGCATTTAAGTTGGATACAAAACAGTGTCTTCGCGGGAGAGATGACACGTGTAGCTGCGCTTGAACTGTACGATGCATTGAAAGAAAAGGTTGTGGATGCCAGAATCACCATGTGGTTAATCGACAGGAAACCGGAAACATTCCTAATAGGTGGGCAAGAGGATATGGAATCATCCATCATATAACATGCTAGATTAATTATGGTTATAATGCGCGGGAACTAATAGAATGGATGATGGCCTACCATCCTACATGCTGGACCACCCAAAACCTCTTCGCGATCTCTGTTCGAAAATAGATATTCAATTGATAAAGCGCTTAGCGCTTTCAATAAAAGTTGAAAATATTCATGCCCAAATCAGACAAACAATGTAACTCACACCAAAAAAGCGGGTCCGGAGGGGTTCGAACCCCCGACCTATGGATTAAGAGTCCATCGCTCTACCTAGCTAAGCTACGGACCCGACACTCCGGTATGATTGAACAAAATTTATAGTTTGCTCTCTCAGAGGCTATCTACAATATTTGTTCCTGAATCCCTGCAGCATGTTCCTGACAGGAATGGGATGCTGCTCATTAAGCCTGTCGCCCACAAGATCGCATATCTGCCTCTGAGTCACATTTTTACTCCTTATGCCCTTCAGAAGAACGTCCATTCCCTTGCGCTCATTGCTCACCATGGTTTCGGTCTGTGCCAGTAGCACAAGCAGATCCGGATAACCGGGCTTCAGAGCCAGTATTTCCTGCAGTTCCTTTGAAGCCTCTCTGTACTTTCCAATATCGTACAGAACTGTGGATAACTTCATGCGAAACTCCACATTATCTCTTGCAAGTTTGATCGCTCTCCTGGCAGTATCAATGAACTCATCGATTCTCTCATCTTCCAGGAGTGCATCTGCCTTGAGCCATATGTACCTCGGATTCCTGGGATCAATGGCGATGCTTCTGTCGAATTCGCCAAATGCAGCATCATAATCCCTCATTCTTACAAGCAACTGAGCCGCCTGGATATGGTATTCCGGTTTTTCACTGTCACGTTCTATGGCAAGCCTAATCTCGGAGAGTGCTTCCTTGAGCCTCCTTGTTTTAGAAAAGAGTGAGGCTTTCTCAGCGTGATATTTAGCCTCGTCAGGTTTGAGCTCCACAGCCCTCTGGAATTCTTTGAGTGCATCATCATACCTGCCCAGATCCTGCAGTGCCTTTCCCCTGCCATAATGGTATTCCGGATTATCGGGCATGAGCCTCAGGGCCTCATCGTATTCAGATATGGCCTCCCTGACCCTTCCGGC
>WAQW01000060.1 GCA_015520045.1 Thermoplasmata archaeon
GGTTGCGCATATGATGGCATCACGGATGTTATCTGTATGGATATGGATGTGTTGTTCGCAATCATGGATGAGTTCCCCGATGTGGGGGCATTGAGGATCTGCACAGAAACCCTCGGACCGAGGTCCAGGCTACCCTTCTTTGTTGGGGAATTATTGAATGGATGATACACAACAACAAAGGTGAAGATGGATGTGACAAGAATAACAGATGAAAATACAGAAAAAAAGAGTTTTATCTTTCTCTTTTCCATATGAAGTATATCTAAACTTGATATATAAGTATACTCCCGTTTTCCTGTGAAGCTGGATGTGTGGTTCCATTATGGGAAGTTTCAGTCTGTTTTTACCGCGGGGATCAATGCATCTACACCGTCATGCCTCTTCTTATTCAAGCCCTCAGTTATCTGTAGATGCTGCGAAACTGAGATCGATAGGGAATCATATCCACTATGTCCTGAGCGATGGAGGTTATTGACTATCAGTTACACCAATACCGTCCATATGAATTTATTGCCATTTCCAGATCAGTTCTATCACTCTGATAGCATATCGAATCCACGACGGTGTTGCTGATCCGGTGCATATATTCTGCAAAGCGACGATTATCGATGATCTGGACAACAGAATTATTCAGAATTTATTGCTCCTATGAAACTATGAAACCATAATGACAGCACATCCGGAATCCATACAAGAGGGCAGCTTATTCTGGTGCAGATAAAAAGCGAAACATATTAATCAGTTTCTATAAGAATGGTAGGATCTCCTGCTTCACAGCCAGTGTAGCCAGATTTTCCGTGAAGTTTTAGTTTAACTGAATCGTTGATTCCAGGATCACCGTACCAGGATCAGGTTGTGGAATTATTCACGAAGTATTTTAACCGTTCTTCAGGATAAGTGAAAGTACTGAAGAACATCCAGAAGCTCTCCTGACTTTATGATGTGAGTGGCATGCTCTACCAGAGATTCTGAGTTTGGGCTGAAAGCTATTCTCAATGAAGAACACCTGAACAAGGAGATGTCATAGGATGAGTCCCCCACAGATGCTGTTTCAGATATATCTATTCCATTTTTCAGCTGGATTCCCCTGAGAACGTTATCCTTGTGGCGAGGATCCACTATGGCCACCCCCTCGGGAAGTATTCTCCCATAATCGTCTACCCTGACAACATTGGCATATGAGGCATAAAACTCAGCTTCGCTGGTAATCAAGTCAGATAACCAGGATATGCCTCCAGATATTATCACCGGAATGATATTGTTATCTCTCAGTGTTTCAACCAGCTTGGGGATATTTCTCCGGATGGATATCTTCCGGAGAAGGGAGACTATATCGCCCTTTGTGATGCCCGGATAGGATGATATCCAGAGAGATATATCACTATTCAGAAATTCCTGATACGAAATCTTTCCTTTCCTGTAAAGCTCCAGATACTCTGAGTTGTCAATGCCCATATTCCTGTGGACAAAATGCCAGCTGCTTGGATCTTCGGTAAGGACACCATCCATATCAAAGGCTACGAGTTTGATCAATCCACACCTCAGAAGCTTCTGGCAAAAGAAGCAAGCCTCCCTTCCTTTCCACAAACAATGCAGGCACCTGTTGTAGTATCTCCCATAATCTCACCCAGGCAAGACTTTCCCGTGTGTTCCTCGATCCTATCGGCGCAATCCTTTGATCCGCACCAGTATACGGTGGCCACTCCATTGAAATCCCTGACCTGATCCATCGAGTTCGATGAGATAGTTCTCGATTCGGTGAAGTCACGTGATCGCCTCATCAGCGTTTCCTCCATGAGTTTCATCTCTTCCTCCATTTCTCCCCTGAGATTCTTAACCGGAATTTTCCTTTTTCCACCCGTTCTCCTGCTGAGCGTAACGAAATTCCCCTGCATCTCCTTCATACCTATCTCTATCCTGAACGGGACCCCTCTCATCTCCCAGTCATTGTACTTGTAACCGGGAGTGTAGTTATCCCTATCATCCAGCTTTACCCTGTAGGTCGACAGAATCTCCATAACACCACTTAAGAAATCAGAGGAACCTTTTCCCAGGGGAGGTATGGGAACCACAACAACCTGAACCGGCGCAATCTCCGGAGGGAAGATTAGTCCCTTATCATCACCGTGCTGTGCTATTATGGCAGCAAACAGCCGTTCGCTCAGGCCATATGTGGTCTGGTGCACAAACTTGCGTTCTCCTTCCTCATCCGTGAATTCAATCCCGTAGGTTCTGGAGAAATTATCACCGTACTGGTGTATCGTGCCAATCTGAAGCACCCTCCCATCAGGCATTATGGCATCGTAAGCAATAGAGTACCTGGCCCCGGGGAATTTGTCCCAGTCAGGCCTCCTGTGTCTCGAGTACGATATGAGGAGCTTCCCGGAGATATCCACGAATGTCCGGTCATATTCCTCAAGTTGCTTCTCTGCATCCTCATATGACTCGTGCGCTGTGTGTGCCTCAAAAAAATGTATCTCCCTTACCCTGATAAATGGTCTTGTGTGCTTCGTTTCATGCCTGTAAGTATTCACGATCTGATATATTTTCAAGGGGAGGTTGGCATGAGATCTGATCCAGAGGGAGAATATCGGATACATGGCCACCTCACTGGTGGGACGAAGTGCAAGCTCCACATCAAGGGGATCCTTACCACCACGTGTCACCCAGAACAACTGATCCTCGAATCCCTTGAAGTGTTCGAATTCTACCTCGAGCTGATTCCTCGGAATCAGGAGGGGAAAGGATACCTCACTGAAACCTCTGGAATCAAGTGCCTTCCGGATTACGCCATCTATAGCATGGATAGCCTTCAACCCATAGGGCATCCATATGTTCATGCCCTTTATGGAATACCGCCTGTCTGATAGCTCGGCAAGATCGATTATCTCGCTGTACCACTCGCTGAAATTTTCTTTTTTGTTCTCCATTTACCCATCCCTATTTTTAATCAATATATAATCCTTTGAATTAATCTCCACCCTATTTTCTTTGGCCCTCCTCCACAAAAGAAATGTTGCACCTTTCCGGTTACCGTTATTAAGGTACGTTCGCTGTTTCAATGCTTACAATTCGCTAAACGGGCACATGTGGTTGAATAAGGAAAGAAAAAATAGTGTCACAAGATTATCCAGCATGGTAGCTATTACCGAACTGAGCGATGAGGACTTCATTTCAGAGGTGGCGAGGAGAATCATCAGCATACCCGCCATATCTCCGGAGTCTGGTGGAAGCGGGGAGAAAGAGAGGGCAGATGAAATAGGAAGGATACTTGAAGAGATGGGCTATGCATCATTTGAACGATATGATGTGAAAGATCACACGGGCCACACAAGATCAAGTATCGTTCTGAAGGTTGGCAACAGAGACAAAACATTCTGGATAATTTCGCACATTGATACGGTTCCGGAGGGAGATAGGTCCCTCTGGCATTTTCCCCCCTTTGAGGCCACCGTTAAGGATGGAAAAATATATGGAAGAGGTACGGGAGACAATGGACAGGCGATCTTTCTCTCCCTTCTTCTTCTCAAGAACCTCAGGAAGGGGGAGCTGAAGTACAACCTCGGGATCATTTTCGCAGCCGATGAGGAGATGGGAAGCAGGTACGGCATACAGGTTCTCGTTGATAGGGTTAACATCAGGAGAGATGACCTCGTGCTGGTTCCAGATTCTGGCAAACCCGATGGTCTGGAAATTGAAACGGCGGAGAAGAGCATTCTCTGGTTGAAGATTCAGGTTGATGGAAGGCAGTTTCACGCAAGCAGGCCGGATGAGGGCATAAATACCTCACGAGAGGGTATGAGATTCATTCTTCAGCTCGACAGGTTCCTCCATGAAAACTACAATCGCGCCGATGAACTCTTTGTGCCCCCTCATTCCACGTTTGAGCCTACAAAGCACGATAAAAATGTTGATAATATCAACACAATACCTGGGCGGGATACATTCTACGTTGACTGCCGGATCCTTCCTGGATACTCCGTAGATGAGATACTCGAGAAGGCCAGGGAAAAAGCGCGTGAATTTGAGCATTCATCCCGTGCCAGAATATCGATCGATACGGTCCAGAAGGAGCAGGCCCCGCCACCAACGGACCCCGATTCCCAGATCTTCAAATCTCTCAAAAACGCCATAAGAAAAACAAGAGGCAGAGAGCCCAGACAGGTGGGCATAGGAGGCGGCACCTGTGCTAAATTCTTCAGGGAGAGAGGAATACCAGCGGTTGTGTGGTCGACAGCCGAAGATACCGTATACCACGAAAAGGATGAGTACTGCGTTATATCTTACATTACAGAGGATAGAAAAACGCTCGAGGCGATACTCTACGGCGCGGTGTGACCGTTTATGGCATCCGTCCTGGTGAGGTCTCTCATCCTTGAAACACCGTCGATCTCTTCGATGATTTCCGCCACCTGTTTCGGAACGTCATCCTGCCACCTATCCCCTCTTATGATCTTTTCCCTTATGATCGTGCCAGACCATTTCTCCCTGTTCAGAAGATTCACGGAGAATACGGAATATCCTGCCTCGTAAAACAACCTTTTCACCAGCGGGTTGTTCGAATACACGGCATCGAACTTGGGTGTCAGCGCCTGGACATGGGCGACCCAGAGCGGATTCGAGTTCACATCCTCAATGGGGACGAGATAAAAATTGGTGATATGTTCAGCTTCAAGGCTCCTTGATATCATAAGGTGCCGCTCGCCCGCCGTGAAGGGATCCCTCAGCGTGTGTGAATACTGGGCACTTCCGATTCCAATGATTATGGACTCAGATTTTTTCAGTATTTCCCTCACGACCTGCAGGTGCCCTTTGTGGAAGGGTTGAAACCTGCCAATTATAAAGGATCGCATGGATGTGGATAAGCTCAATCAAATAAATCTTTGCACGAGAATTCTGAGGATAAACACCACAAACGATGGGAATATGATACTCTCTTCTATCACCGCTGGATATTATCATTGCAGGAAAAAGCCTCCATATAGCCCTTAGACTGTGAATCTTACCTCAGAGGACCTGGATAACAGGATTATTTTTATGCCACTTCTGCAATACTCCCGGGAGGTAATTCAACGATGAGTGCAATCGAGATGATCGGTGCCGTATGTCATTTCAGCGGACCGGATGGTAAACGGATAGATGAGAGGGTTGAGAATGCATTTGTGGCATCGAAGAGCCCATTCTTCCTGTGTCTTGTGATACCCCCAGGCAAGGGGCTTTGGGAATTTCTCAAAAGTGGAGGAAAACCGTCTGTAGAAACTGGTGGAGAAGTGAATCGTTACAGTACCTCCTACGTTATCGATGTTGGTGAAAACACACTATTCTTCCTCACGCCGCTAGAAGAAGGTGTAGACTGAATACATCAGCAGAAGAAGGGCCACAGCTATGGAAAGAATGTAATATTCCCTGCTCCACTGGAGCACCTTGTAGCCATCCAGGGGCGGGAACGGTATGAGATTAAAAAATCCCATGTAAAAGTTGAGTGATGCAACGAAAAGAAAGATGTATGAGAGATTCCCCATGGCAAGAGTTCCCGCAATCAGGAAGGCGATCCCAAAAAGTTCGTTTGAAGCGGGACCGGCCAGAGAGACTATCCCATTTCGCCGCCGGTCATAGATACCGTTAATGTACACCGCTCCCACAGCAGCGACCAGAAAACCAATGGCAGATGAGAATATCGCTATGAGGGCTCCGAGCGTCCACATCCTGTATGTCGCATTACCACCGAATCTGATGGCGGTGTACCTGTGCGCAAGCTCGTGTGCAAGAAAGGCAAAAATTGCTACCAGAAAGGAGACAAGCACCACCTCGTACGATGGTATGAAATGATAGAAACCACTTCTCAGCCCCCATATGGAAAACGCAGCGGTGTACACAGCTATGGATATCCCAAGATCACGAATTTCGCGCCGGTCAACTCCCTGCAGATACATTCAATACACTTCATTGAGTCTCAATACATATTCCATCAGCTTCAGAACATCGAGAGCCTCATCCATTCCGAGATTGAGCCGTCCAGCCAAAAGGAGAACCTTCGGGGGGAGTCTCATCCTCAATGCCTTCTTAAGAAGGGCATTCTTTCGCCTGTCCTTGACCATTAGAGACCTCTTCTTCCTGAGACACCTCTTGATGTAGACGTAGATATTCTTGGCCAGAATGATATCTCTTCCGGGCAGCATATGGTATATGAGATATATCTTGACGTCACCAATATCCTGTATAGTCGTCTTTTTGGCTATGTTTCTGAACAGCTCCCTTGTCATATCCTCATAGTAATGCTCATCTCCAGGGCGGTAATAATCCTCACTGTCAATGAATTTCAAGACGTTATCAACGGTGTCGAGTGGTATGTCAGTCATGGCCACTATATCCTCTGCCCTCATTACGTGGTTGAGCCTGAACTCTATATCCAGGATTTCCGCAGCAAACCCCATGATCTTCAGAAACTCCTTCTTCGTTCCCATCTCCTCTATGAGCTCATTGAACACATCATTTGGAATTATCTTTCCATGATAATATCCGATGAGGCGATCTGCTGTCTCAAAATCCATCTCCTCAATGTAACTTCGAATGATCCACTGTATGTTCTTTTCATTCACATATCCCTGGTTTGCCACGTACAGCCTGATCACATTCTCATAGTTTGCAGTTTCATAATAAATCCTGAACAGGAAATCGATTATTCTCTGAGCAGTGTTCCGATCTGAAACGAGTTTCAGACCACGGGAAAGCATGTTTATGGCCTCTATGAAGCGGTGAGTTTCGTACAGTAAATTTGCATACTTTTCTATGATCCTCAGATCATCCGGAAACTCCTTCAGGAGCGTTTTCATCGCCCTCTCTGCACCTTCGAGGTCGCGAGACTCGATCATCCTGTCTATCAAAACCCTGCCGAATTCAAAGTTACCTGTCCTGTTGAACAGGTCTATCAGGGCATCTCTGACCATCCGGTTGACCCACAGCACATCGGCCAGTTTCTTAACGGTCTGGAGATCCTCAGGATCACTGAAGGTGATACCGCGAACCAGCTTGATTATGTCACCAATCCTCTGGGTTCTCTGATAAAGCGTGACGAGAAGTACCTTTTTCTGAGGCATCCTGTGTATGATTTCCTCTGCCGTGGAGTAGTCCCCAACATTTATCAGAGCAAGTGGATAATTCCTCATTCTTGCTGCATCGATACCTTTCTCGATGGCCTTCCTGTAGTACTCAATGGATCTCTTGAATTCTTTCTTGAGGAAATAGGTATCTCCAAGCCATACATCAATAACCGGATCTGAGAGTTCGGTTTCCACCGATTCAAGAAATTCCGCCCGTTCATCCATATGCTTGGAGGCTTTGAGAATCTCCGCGTGAGCCTTGATGTCCTCAGGGGTCTTCGACCTGCTAACCACTATGAGGCGGGAAACCCTACGGGCATCATCGTAATTCTCCTCTGAACGGTTCTTGTCCCGGAGAAGTCTATTGGTCCATATGTTTTCTATCTGAAGATCCTCAAACAGCTGCAGGAATCTATCACGCATGGAGGTATTGTCACTCTGGCGTATCAGATCGTAGAGGCTTCCATAGTCAATGAGCTGAGCCTGCCCGAGAGCGTGAATTTTACGTATGTTCTCCACCACGGCCTCCACATTGCCCCGCCTGATGTCCACCCTGATTCTCTGGGCCAGGAACCTGGCGTTGTCCAGCAACTCCATGGCCCTCTCTATGTTTCTCTCGGCACTCTGGATGTCACCTCTGCCGAGATCAATCTGGGATCCGAAATAATAGGAGAAAGAGTCCGGGTTCCTGGAGTCCACAGAGCCGTTGAGCATCTTCTCGGCCTCATCGTATTTACCAGTGTTTATCAGTGCCTCAGTGAGGGGATAGAGGAATTTCCTGGAATCAACCATGCTCTCGCTAATCACTCCTGAATACACAAGTAGAACGGCATCGACAAGGATGTTTACGGTGTTGTACTGTGGCTTCGAAATTACGTTTTCAACAACAGCGGGCTTATGCCTCCTTCTGAAATCTATCGTTGAGTGCGCAAATATCCACACCAACCCCGAGGATCCGGAATCTGATACCTTCCGGATCAGATCCTCGTCCCACTTAACCTGAATACCCCTGAGAAAGTCCAGCACGACCGACAGGAGCTCCCCATTTTCCTCATTCAGGCTGGAGAGCTTATTCAGGCTCTCGCGATCTCTTACGGTGAAGAGAATAGCATCCAGAAAATCACCACTGGATAGCGCTGCGGGATGATGATGTACATATTCGACCGCCTGTTCAACCTCGCCAAGGTAAAATAGCGCGCCCGCCTTTTTTCCCTCAAAACCGTCATCAGAGCCAAATTCATCCAGCCTCTTTATGAATTCCTCAAACTCGTGCCTGCCGTAGAGGCTATTGAGATAATAATCACGAGCCCGGGCGTTGTTTCTCGACAGACTGAAGATCTGTTTAGCAATCTCAAAGGCACCATTCTGGTCGTTTATGAGAATCAACAGGCTGAGTTTCAGGTCCAGAATGTCCAGATTGTCCGGAAAGTTACTCTCGGCGGTCCTTATGTCCTGTATCGCCTCATCTATTCTGGACGAGCTTATCTCAGCCCTTATGTATTTCAATAATTGTGGAACATGCTTGAAAATTCTATCCCTGAGAGGCTGAAGCAGATCTACATAGGCGCTGTAGTCTCCCCTATCAAATATTATTGTGGATAGGAGTTCTCTTGCCTCGTCATTCTCGGGTTCCTCCCTGATGAGGGCAACGAGGTTTTCCTCAGCTTCAGAGGTTTTCCCGAGCATTTGCTGGCATTTAGCAAAGAGAAAGAGAAGCTTTCTGTCATCGGGAAACATTGTCTTCCCGAACTTGGCAACCCGGTAAGCAATAGCTGGCTCCTCTGCCCTCAAGGAAACATCGATAAAATCAATGAATTCCTGAGGGGTCGTATATTCTTCAAAATTTATCTTTTTCAGTACCGCACCTGATGCCTCCCCATTACCCATCTGAGCAAGGCATCTTGCAAGTGCGAGAAGTTTATCGTTCCCTTTGTCGAAATCTGTTACGAATTCCAGGATCCTGCACACATCTTCCGAGAAAGCTGCGGAATGGGCGCTGGAGAATAGTTCCTCAACCGTTGATGCGGACGGCGAGCTTTTCCGCAATCCGCCGAAGATCACATCATCATACATCCCATTACGCGCTAGAAACAGTGAAGCTTTAACGTAATCACCAACATTGAAACATGAAATTTTTAGGAGCTCAATTGCATCGGTTATATGCGAAAGATCATCAGAAGAGCATATTATGCTAATCGTTTTACCATAATCCCCGGCTGAGAACGCTGATAGCGCCCTGACGTAAAGAGAAAAAACAGAGACTTTTCCGCTCTTCTCAACCATTTCACTGATCCTATCGAGCTGAGAGGAAGTAAGGATCCCCTCAGATGTCATAAGCCTCAGTTCTCTGGTTATGCCCTCACTCTGGCATAGGTTATCCAGTAGATCTGCTTCTGATAGAAGAACTCCAGCCAGGGAGGCGATATCCCCATCACCCACGGGTTTATCCCCTATCATGCGGAGATCAGCCAGCTCTCCCTTCACCTTCTTTGTGAATTTTTTCAAGGATGTGTTTGCATCCATTAAGAGCACATATCCTTTAATCTATAAAAAATAATGCCTCTTCAAGACCTGAATGACCTGCCGGTTCGCCTTTCAATGCGACCAGAGAGGTAGCCTTCCCGCAACTTGACATATTCCTTGTAGTTCTTCACGGCATATTCCCGGTAGCCAGAATCTTTCTTCACCACTCTGGCTGGAACACCAAGAATCAACGATTCCTCCCCGGATCTGAAATTTTGGGTTACAACAGAACCGGCCCCGATAACACTACCATCTCCTATGGTTGCCCCGTTCATGACTATTGCACCCATTCCTACGACCACATAGTTGCCGATTCTTGCACCATGGATCACAGCGTTGTGACCAACGGACACGCCCTTGCCAATTGTTGTCGGGTAACCCTCATCCACGTGTATGGTGCAGTTGTCCTGTATGTTGGTGTTCTCGCCTATTGTTATGGTATCCATATCACCGCGTATAATGGTATTATCATAAACGGAAACACCATCACCCAAAGTCACGTCACCGATTATGACGGCAGACTCAGCGACGTAAACCGATTTACCAAGCCTAACTGGCATAACCCCGTATCATAACGTGGTATTTAACGCATGATAGATTGAGCAACCTAATAACCATTCTGAGAACTACCGCGCCCCCAGGAATACCGAATCAATCCGAAAAAAGGGTGGTTATCAGTTTATTGTGGGTAACTTCAATCCTCCTGCAACCAGATAGATGATTGTGTCTCTGGATCTCTCAGACTTGAAGCCATAGGATCGTTTGAATGTTTCCGGATATAGTTGTTGAGGCCTTCAACAACAGCAGAATTTATTCTTATCCTGTGGAATCCAGTATACCATCAAGGTGTCTCTTGATTATCTTCCCGGGTTTGATGATTTCTGGCATCCTTGATCTTGATGACCATGATATCCATTTCCTCAGATATAATTCATTGGGAGTTTATTATCTGCCCCCAAAGAGTTCAGGAAATCCGGAATTCTTTTCTAGGTGCAACGTGCTTGCATTTGGGGCATACGATTACCCCTAAATCGGGTAGGGTCCAACCGTAGACTATTTTGTTTTTTCTATCCATAAATGGTTCCTTAAATGAATATCCACAGTTCGTGCATTTTAACATTTTTCTTGTCATTTTCTCACCAGGACATCTCTCCTCATTGTTTTCTTGGCTAAAAATAAGGTTATGGCAAGCACACCAACCGCTACTGGAATAATATACATTGCAAGATATTTGGGGGATACTGGTATAAATGTTATCACAAGGATAATCAGTAGGGATGGTAAAAAGGCAATTATTTGGAGGGGACTAGATGAAAGTACATATGTTTCTATAGATGACAGTGTGGTAAATGTTATAGTAGCAAGAAGTGCTATGCTAACTGCAAGAACTATTAGAATCGGATCAAGAACGAAAAGAAACATATAAAATACGGAAGGGAAAGTAAAGAAATTATCGTGAATTAACTCATAAGTTAGGATAGTAACCACACCAGTTAACATGAAAATGAGATATATTATTCCGGCCACGATCAGGGAAGAAAACATTAGCGCTTGGGCGATCTTCCTCATATCACTATAGGCGGACAACAAAATTTCCATGTTTCCAGAGGATCGTTCGTACAGAATAACCTTCTGAGGAATTGTAGCCACAATGAATGATGCGAATAATGCAATGAGCGGTGGAAACTCTATCGCGAAAAAAGCAAGAGCAATGGAATATTTATTCACAGGAACGTTAAAGTAACTCTCTGCAAGACGACGAAGAGATGCTTCCGTGGGAGGAGTTAAGGGTGCGAATGTAATGGTAAATGATATTAATACCACGATCCCAAGGAGAATGACAAGCGTTACAAAGCTCTTCCTGTTAGATATATTTTTAAGCATTCTGCGAGTGTAAAGATAACTTAGATTCATTTCCATCACTCTTCATCATATTTTTGTAGACCTCATATATATCTCCAGCTATCTCATCTCTGGGATGCATTCCCATTATTTTTCCATCCTTGACGAATACGATGCGATCAAAGACGTTTTCTATCTCCAAGAGGTGGTGGGTGGAATATATAACGGGTATTTTTTTGCCTAAGTGAACAATAAGATGCATTAAATCATAAGAAACATCTGGGTCAAGATTTGCTGTAGGCTCATCGAGAACCAATAATTCAGGGGTAATCAAAAAAATTCTTGCTATCATCACTCTTCTTTTCTGCCCCTGGCTTAAAGTATTACCTCTCTTTTCTGAAATTTCTTCAATTTCCATTAGTTTGAGAACACGGTTCACACTGTCTGCGGACACTCCATAAAAGGTACCCCAGTATTCCAGATACTCTCTAGGATTCATATCAGGGTATGGGAATGAGTTCTCAGGAAGATATCCAATTTTATTCCGTATATCTTGTGCTCTTTCACAAAATATGTCTATGTCTTCGATTAGAACCCTGCCTGTTATTGGCTCTAATACTCCTGTTATCCCCCTCAAAAATGTAGTCTTTCCAGCTCCATTGGGCCCTAAAAGACACGTTATTCCACTACCTATTTCCATATCCCCTACTTTAAGCACAGGCTTATTGTTATAACCATAGGTTGCATTTTCCATTTTTATATAATTCCTCATACCTTTACCTCTTGCTTTTTGATGAACTCCACCGTTTCACGTGCCCGCGTATTTAACAGAACATCGTTTATCAATATTTCATTTTTATGAGTCTTAAAATATTCTATAAGTTCATCTCTATGATCAACCGTTAGAATTTTACATGCATCACATATATGTGTTGTCTTCTGGTTTATCCCTATTTCCTCAAGTATTTTTTTAGGGCCAGTTGTCCATAGCCACCAATAGATAAGATTCTGTGATGTTCACTCTCTTGCCTTGTGAAGGGGGGATTTTCCTCACTTTTCCAGTTTCCGATATCATAGGCATCCGCCACAAATATGGCATGCCCACAGCAAACGGTGATTCTACCATCAGGGTATAAGCCATAAATCTTTCCTATATCACTACAGCCCGAAATTGGAAGTTCTCTTTGCAAGATCTTTTCATCAGCTATTTCACTTGATGCCCTCCCAACCCTTGCAGGGACATCAACCACAAATTTGATATACTTCTCAACTTCCTTAGGAGTTAAACCCAAAAATAATGAGTAAAATTTCATCGCAAAATCACGAGTTATTAAGGAATTGCTGTCATAAATCAAGCCTATTCCTATACGGATATTCAATTTGGTGGAAGCTTTCACGAGGTATATATATTTAGCAGGATCAACAGACCATCTCCGCTTCGGTATATCTAAATGATAATCATCAAAACTTGTGTTTATCTCATCTAAACCAACATCTTTCATTTTTGATAAAAACTCTATAGCGTTTTCAAATGTGGTTGCCCAATATCCATTGGTTACTACCATAGTATTATATCCTAAGTTTTTAGCATATCTTAATACCGTAAGAAGTTTGTTCATATTTAGTGTGGGTTCCCCGCCTGTAAACACTACAAGTTTAAACCCGATTTGTTTACCTTCATCCAAGAGTTTTTTCAGTGCTCCAAGCGAAAAAGGATCATTGCGATCGGGTCATTCGCTCACAGAACAATGGTCACAAAAATAATTACACTTATAATCCATAAAAAAGGAAAGGGTTAAAGGAAGCACTTCAAAATCCCCCGTTGAATCAGGTCCAATTAACCACAGAACCAACTAGGCAGCAGCAACCGCAACTGCTATAACAACTGCAACAGCCAGCCTATTACTTACGGAGTCCAAGAATTCGTTGGAAAGTGTACCATTCATATCCTTTTTCACAGTTTCCTTTATCAGTTTAATCTCTTCCTGAGACAATGGCTTGTAATCTATCTTTATGTGAATATCTTCTTTTATACTCAATCCAAGGTTAGTCTTTATTGCATTCTTTGGGGATACTAACAGTTCTTTGTATTTTCCTTCATTTACATGAAGTTCTCCCATATATCTAAACATGCTTTCTCCATTTAGATTTTCTAAAACTCCTTCTTCAATGATCGATTTCACCTCCTCAACTATGTGCATACTTTATATATATAGTTTACGGTGCAAACTAGATTATGCGATGTCCTGAGTATTGTTCCCTTTTATACTGCTTCTTCTTTCACACCATCACTCATCCTCTCCTGATATGCCATTGCAGGTGTAACAACAGGTCTCTCCCTATCACTCAGGCACATGCTCCTCCTTTCATGGCTGTAATAATAGATCACCTCATCCCATGTTCTCAAGCACCGCATCAGGTTCTTGAGGGTGCCATTGAATCTTTCCAGTTATCCGTCAGAATGTGGA